>JALZUP010000474.1 GCA_023301505.1 Robiginitomaculum sp. | reverse complement strand
ACAGCATCGATTAGGTTACGGTGATCTTTTTGTGGATCCCAACGGGCGACAGTAAGGAAAATAAAAGTATCATCAAGCAAACTAGGCTTGTGCTCAAGACTGTTAAGGGATCCGACCCCAGGCTTGAATTGATTAAGATCATAACCGTTGGCTATAAATCGCATGCGTGCAGCGCGGTACCCGATTTTTACGTGTAATTCCAATGCACTTTTCGAACAGGATATTATTGCCTTTGGTAATACCCAGGAAATCCAGCGCAGCAGCCAGACGATCAGCCGAGTACTCAGCCCGGTGGCTTTTTTATCTAATGTAGAATTATGAAGACCCCACACAACATTTTTTATACCAGCCAATCTCGCCACAACGCCTCCAACTAGGTCCGAATGGTACATCCATGTTTGCACTAAGTCTGGCGGGTATTTTCGTAAATAATTTAAAAGTCTAACAAGGCCTGAAATCCGAATTTTGCCCCTTGGCATATCCAAATGCACAACCTCTATTCCGTCGGAAAGAAGGCGTGAGGAGTACTTACCAGCACTACACAGGCACACAACAGAATGCTCATCAATTGCATCATGCTTAACTAAATTGTACAGAACTGCTTGAGCCCCTCCGTCATTTAAACTGGTAATAACATGTACTATTTTCAAAGGTATCTCCACTATCCTAAGGAAATGCTTATTTACCAAGAATGAACCCTTCTCGTGAAGACAGGTACAAATTCAATTCTCAGAAAAATTCAATTCAGCGCGCCAGTCCTCGATAGTATTACTTGCTTACCAGATCACAGCTGACTATTTTCGCCAGAAGCATCACATGTCATGGGGCAAGTTCTCCCGGTTGACTCGCTCCAGATTTTCAGAAGTATATAATTGAGTCCTTCAGGATTCACTGTTCACCCCCACCAGAATTCGAGTTCGTACTAGATCAGTACCACTTAAACGGATATCGAAAAAAAAGTTGCAGAGGTGTAACAGCTATCGCTAATAATAAAGCTTTTGTATTTGACAAATCCTTGTACCAAGGGTCACCTGTTGATGAAACCCTTATTGCAGATTGCATACGCAAACGATTGCCGGCGACATTATGGGATTGGTGTAATTCCCCCCCCTCAGCGAGAAGGGTCGCCAAACCTTGGGAGTCGATGCCCAAAAAGGTCTGGAGTTGGTCAACGGTTGATTTAGTGTCAGAGATTAAATCCTCGTGACGGACTCGAAGATAACAACCCTTAGGCGCTCGGAATCTAGCAAGAACCGATAATAGAGATATCAGGTAAAGCTCCTTTATAGTTCTAAAAAATGGCCTGCCCGGTAAATTCTTCTGAATTCCTTTTTTCACGTCCTTTTGCAATGACCTATTGAGCGATACACAAACAGCGCGAGGATCTCTAACTGAGTGTATTATTTTGTAGTCGTGGCGTGAGCTATTTAACAAGTTAAATAAGCGCACCGGCGATTTGGACGCATCGACCAGGATATTTTTACCAGAGACTTGAAATATAGCGTTAAAGTATGCGTCCGAGTAATCTGCATACTTACGTTTTAATTCTTTTCTGCGCCCACTGTTTCTCTTAGGGAGCAGGCTACGCCAGTTCTCAAAAAACCTCAATTGATCTTCAAAAACGGAAGCATCACCTTCGATTTGTTGTTCTGCGATATTTAGAACATTGGTCCAAAATTTACAGTTTGTAACCAATTCACCACACGAGCAGTATTCGACTGAGTTCTTGGCAGTCAACATGTAATGGTTCAATTCTCCAGCAGCGAAAACCCCGTCTATATTACCAAGCAAAATATTAAGGATGGTCGATCCGCTACGAGAACTACCCACAATATAAACAACTTTCCTATTCAACTCATTATTCATTTATTAGACTTACAGCGTATGGTAACACTAGGACGTTTTGCCGGTAACAACCGGTTTTCCATTGTATTTTTTCTCACTATTGGCTCTACCGATAGGGTATTTAAATAAAAATAATTCAGGCAAGGCGCATAAACTAATTAAGCTGCAAAGGATGAAATTTGTGTTCTCTAAAAACCCTTTGTCGAAACGAACCTCACCGGTAAATGTCTCCCGCATTCCGTTGCCAGCGAAAGCGTATCCGTATATGTTGCTACTCTTTCTATATAAATTGCGTGTAAGTTGAACAGTAAAATGTGACGAAACTCGCTTTTCTACTCTGCTAACTACATTTTCACTATCAAAAACCAGGTCTTCATACTTACTTAGAAGATAGTTTTCCTTGTTCCTATATATGAGTGCGGCCTGCAGATTAGAGACACACCATATGGTGGAAACTTTCAATGCGTCCCAAATCGATTTTTTTTGTGGCTAAACACCACTGCCCTGCCATCGCGTACTAAATGCACAACAAATGTGGCATACTTCTCAGCATCATAAATCACATCAAAATATTTTCTGGACTTTGATGTGTCGCACACAATTTCGGTACCACTGTGCTGCAGAATACTCGCCACTGGCGCCCGGACGTTCCCGGCGTTAATCTCGTCTTCAGCCAACCGAGAACATTGGTCACCCATGTCATCCTTTACCTGCTGCCAGAATATTGAGTCCTTTACAGGTGTACCATCGGCACACAGCATTTTATCATTTCCAGTCCAAAGGCGAGAATACCGAAACAATTCCGCACCGCCGAAAACCTCAGAGCAATTGCCCAAAATAATATTTAGCAGGGCACTTCCCGAATGACCAGAACCACGGATATGAACAATATTCATAAATTAAAAGGCATACACTGTAGAGTCGATATGGCCGAAGGTCTTTTGGCAAGAACATTGATACTGCATAGTATACGCTGACAATACAGGTTTTTTATGAGACACATCAAACTACTCAGTTTTTTGGTTATTTTTTTGTTTTCTGGGTACGTGTTCGGCCAGCTTTCAATCCCCGACAAACCCTCGATTACTTTACTAGAGAGTGCACCAGTCGGCGCACCAGTCATAGACACTCCGGCACCTAGTTCGGTTTCGCGACGTGAGAGTTTGTTGGAATCACCTTGGAAAATCGGTTACGGGGCGGCAACCACTGGTGCTGGCCTTACAGGTTCTCTGTATGTCGTTACAAACACTAACAACTCCGGCCCGGGGTCGTTAAGACAAGGGCTAGAGACTCCTAACACTTGGGTTGTCTACGACCCCTCGCTGGATGGACAAACTATCTACATCGAAAAAAACTTGCTCCCTGCAGCCAACACGACTTGGGATGGGCGAGATGCCTTGGTCACTATAGCTCCCCACCCATCTGTGACCAACATAACTATGGTTAGAATTAGAGAAGGCAATATGATTATGCATCGCGTACGGGTTGGACCAGATCGGGATTTAAGTCAAGATGGGACCAACAGAGTTACAGCTATATTACTAAGTGCTGGCGAAAACTACTGGCTCGATCATGTAGAAGTGTTCAACACCGATGACGATTCTCTTGGAATTGGTAGTGCAGACTCTAGTAACTCGGCAGTCGATGTTACGGTGACTCATTACAAAGTGTACTCAGCTAGTAAGGGTTTGCTGGTCGCTCAAGATCAATCAGGATCACAAAATGCTGGCAGAGTGGGCCGTGTGACAATCGCATGGTCGGATATGAGTGCAAAATGCCGAAATTTTCGGGCCTCTGGGGGCAATTGGGTCCACGGGTTTAATAACTATTCTCATGATTTCGGAGGCTCTACATGCGGGACTGTCGCAAGTCATGGCTTTGCCTCAAATCGCGATGGAACCGATACACCGGTTGTCTTAGCAGAATCAAGCGTCTTTGAAGATGACGGCATCGGACTTTTTGGTCATCTTGCCGGACCGTCTAATTTGCCCGGCTTACCTGTTCAGGGTTACGTATTCACAGATGGACTTAATGTGTATATCGGCAGTGGAGAAAATGATTTTGTAATAGGCCCCGATGATCCAAACTTCAGCCCGGTATCCCGACCTGCCGCGCCGTACACCTATACAAAGATGAACGCCTCTCAAGTCAAAGCCTACGTTCTCGAAAATGCCGGAGTCAATGGAGCAAATATCCAGTTTCCTTAGAACAAAGGACATTAGACCACTGATAGCAGCAGGATTCAGCTCAATCCAAGGTCAGGGCCAACGCTGACGCGCTGGCCAGAGAGGCTTGAAACTGGCGAGCAAAATAGCCACGCCGATTAAACGAAATTTCAAACCTAACATCCTACAAAATCTCTTACTACACAAACAGATCACTAAATTTCCGATCGGACGAATTAACTATCAAGCTCTCCATGCGGACAAATCGCGTCCCGTGAGTGACTCAACCAGATTTATATCATCAACCAAATCATCAACAACCATTTGGCGCTCTCTGGCTGTAATAATTTTCCTGCCGCTTCTCGGTTCCTTCAGTATGACAGTGCTGTCTGAACGTCGTACCAATTGTTTAACCTTTGAGACTATTCCTGACTGAACCAGTTGAGCTTCGATACCCGATTGCTTTGATAAGATATTTCGTGCGGAAACTAACATCCGCCACGTTCTTTGATGTCGAATACGTATTATCCGATCTCCTGTCTGATTTCGACGACTATTTACAGTACTAGGAGAAAAATCTATATTTTTCACACCGATAAATTGATATAAATCTTGAACAGTTGCAAGTGGATCTAGCTGGATATCTTCATAAAAAATCACTTTTATTTGTTCTTTATCAAAACACTTAAAGTAACGCTGCAACTGCTCCCCATACCTTCCCATACCGGAAAGGGAGGAATCATTTCTGTACGCATCTGTAAAGGAACTATATGCAGATAGTCTGCCTTGTTCTTGTAAGGCGTATTGGTAATGAGACCAAGCCCTTTGCGCTGGATCCCTTAAACATGCAATGAGCTTGACTGTTGGAAAGTGCTCAGCAATCCTTTCAGGACAGCGTGAATCATAAAGGTAGGAGGGCGTTACCTCGCCGGTAATTTCCTCGCTGGAAAAATGAGATCGGTAGAATTCGATGCCTTTATTATAGTTGACATCAATATCGAAGAAATGTAATTCCTTCTCATTAGAGCGCGCTATTTCCGGGTGTTCCACCAAGCTATTGAATAGCCACGCTGAAGCTGCTTTCATTGCCCCAATACCAATGAAGCTTGGCTGCCATTCGTCTTTTTTCTTTTGTTCCATTAAAAATCTGATAAAATCTTATAGTTTCCGTCATTGCAAGAGCGAATGCAACCTTTCTTTTTTATTATCGCTGTCAAATGCTGCCACTTTTCGCCACTATGCATCAAAAAATTATTTTTTGTATTTTACCAATCGCAATCTCAAATTCTGATCGGCAATGAGAACATTCAATCTTTTAGCAAGCTCGCAAATCTCACCGACCAAGACTAAAATCCGTTTTCGCCAGTAATAATTAAACGAAGATGATCCGATATCTCAGTCATAAACATGAATCAATACTTTAGCACATAGCTTCTGCACCGCGCTCAGTTGACTTGATACTTTATAAAAGGAGGTTGGGATAAATCTGGGGTCAGAAAAAGTAAGTTGATATTGGATGCTGTTGGCGACACAAGCAAGCCTGCGTGATATGAACAGGTTATTACCGATTTAGAGCGTCATGTTGAGATAAAAGGCGTCGCGCCCCA
>JALZUP010000473.1 GCA_023301505.1 Robiginitomaculum sp. | reverse complement strand
GATGATTTGCCGTGATTGTGCCCGAATAGCTCAGTTGGTAGAGCAACGGATTGAAAATCCGTGTGTCCCTGGTTCAAATCCAGGTTCGGGCACCATTTACCCCGCTAACCTACTGATATATATGTTTTTATTTTAATTTCATACTTTTGCTCCCTCATTTGCTCCTTCATTTGATATGCGAATCAAGTTTTCAATCCAAAAATTGGTCAAAATAATAGAGCTCGTAAAAGCCCTATGTTAAATTCTAAGTATATTTTCGAATCTAAACCTCAACTGGCTCCAGTTGGTCTATCCAAAGCTCTATTTCAGATAGCTTCCATCTTGTGAAGCATGTCCCGTCTTTATAAGGCATTGGAAAACGGTCGTCTATATCACGCGATTTTCGCCACAATGTTGCACGGCTTTTAAAGGCTTAAGCTGAATGGAATTTCAGTTTATGCTTGAAGCCATTAAGGTGAAATCACTGCGGTTATCGGCTTGACGTTCAAAGCCTCACCTCCTTGTGATGAAATAGTATCAGATATATGCAGAGGGAGGCGTTGCTATATTAAATTGTAATAATTTTATATGAAAATTATCCTCATGTATTATTCTTTTATGGCCTTCAATTAAAAATGTAAGATAAAAGGCAAGAGTTATATATCTGGCTTGAAGCTCAGGAAGCCCATACTCCATAAAGTAACGTATAAATAATCTAACTTTCACCCCTTTGACGGGCTTTATTAGACCTTTATCTATCTCATTTTGAATATTTTCTAAAAACTGCTCAGCATATGGTTTTAAATCTGGCTGCTTCCAACACTCATCGGCAAAATGTTTAACTTGAATGTATGCTGATTTAATAAAATAAACCTCCATCTCATTAAAGGGTGTTTCTTTATCAAACACTTTGTCATCAGGATGTGGTGTAATTTCCATAATTTTCAATTTAGCACAAAAGATAAACTTTTAAAACCCTTCTGGACTCAGTGTAATCAATTGAGGGGCAGTCAATTGCGCTCGGTTAGGCACAAGACTTTGAACTCCACCCCCCTCAAAAGAATTGGCAGGGGCTATGACTGATTGATAGAAGGTAGGCGTCTGGCCCTCAAGTGGTCTTATTTCGAAAAAATTATACTCAGGCGCAGAGCTCCCCCGAAGGTAGGCCAAGTCTGTCCGGTAAATTCCCTGTATCAATAGCCGCGACAAGTTCATCCGCAGTTAACCAATAAGGAGTACCGTTGGATACCGACGTTCCTACTGCTTGAGCACGATATAATACCGTATCGGCATTTGAAGTAATGCCCACGGGTAAGTCTACTCCACTAGTTATTGTCTCTGACAAAAACATCTCCGCAGCAAGCTCATTGTTTCCGGTGGATACTAATAAGTCGTCGTAATAGCTCTGAACATCTGGGTTTGCGTCTCTTATCGCATCCAAACCGCCTAATGAGTTGAAGTCAGTACGCCCGCGGTAGTTAATAATGACCGTGTTTCCAAATCAACTCGTTCACCTGTTTCGCCACCATCATCTGAATGGCCTTCTAGAGTTTCCTTAGTCTCACCTGTCAAAAACCCTACACCGACTTGGCCAATATCCGTTGCAACTTCTGCGCCGACTTCACCAATTCTATCCACAACATCATCTGGAAGCACGGCCACTATCGCCGCAGAACCCGCCCGCTCTATTCCATACTTAATAGGCCCACCGACTATGGCTGCGGCAATTTCTATTCCTCGTTGAAGCGCGGGATTTTCACCTAATGCTGTTGTTAAAGCAACCGAACCATTTACAATATGTTGACCCACACTTGTCGAACGGACTCCAGTAACAATAATTTCATCTACAACAGCACTTTGCTCTTCAGCCTCCTTGTTGATCAGGATTGCCTCCTTGAGAATTTGCAGAACTGTTGTCTTCAACGGCAGATGTCTGATCATTTATGGATTGAGATGCATCATCAGGTTCTTGAAATACAAACTCACTCTCTTCAACCTCTGGCGGCGGCGATACGCGTGTCGTAAAGAAATCTTTATCTGTTGCGTCTTCACCTTCAATGGATACTGCAGTTAAATTATACCAAAACCTGAGCTATTACTCGAGCTTGTATTTCGAGCGGCTTCAAGAATGAAAGAGCCTACCGCGGCAATTGCCGCGTTGCCGCCCGCTTCGACTTGTGTGCCCCCGCGAGCGCAATATCACCGCCTGCGTTAATTGTGATGTTGTTACCAGCGTAAATTCCTGAGCTAACACTTTCAGTCCATTCTTGACGGGATTGTTGGGAAGAAAAGCCAACAAAGAAATTCGAGAGGAAGTTTTGAGCACCTTTATCACTGTTGATTCCAGAGAAAGGGTCAAGTCCGTCAGATAATGTATCGCTAAAGCTTTGTCCGAGTTGGCCAGGCTGTATAACGCCGGGAGTTTTATTGGTTGATTCAGTGCGGGTATCATTAATAACATTGCCAATTTGATCCAGTCCACGTGTACCGGAATTGAGTAAGTTTGCCCCCACCTCAAAGCCCGTACTACTCGTTGACAATGCTAAGACAGACTGAGTAAGCGGGTTTTGATTGGCCAGT
>JALZUP010000472.1 GCA_023301505.1 Robiginitomaculum sp. | reverse complement strand
TCAACTACCTCACATCCGCTTCAGCCCATAGCGCACTAATACATACTATATCAGAGTTCATACCATAAGCCAGAGTTCCCATTTCTCATGTACCAAAAAAGGTATTTGAACTCTCCTACCACCCGCTTAGTCTCCTATTGCCCGGTGAATCTCCTATCACCCGCTACTGTACCTTCACATACATGTGTGGCAAACCATATATCTAAATTACGCACTCGTACTGTGGCACGTACGGCTCTGCTCACATTAATCCATACTATCAGTAACTGCTGTACTCATACGCTATACTGAACCTAAGATAGCGGTGTTTCCGACAAAGGAATTTCCGTCCTATCGTACTAAAAATCCCAAAGTAGCCAACTATTGTATCACTAAATCAACGTTCCGATATCCTTCGGGATGTACGCATTGTATCCCATACGGAGCAATATTCCACCTGTTACTAGTATCCCCTGTTATTACTCTGTGCAAGTTCATACGCCAACTACAGTGACGCCATTAATCTCACATCCCCCCAATGGCTTTACTGTCGTTATCACGTGATCTCTCAAATTCACCATCCAATATATTGATCTAATGGGAAGATCTCCCCCCTGATTCCAAGACAAGGTCCGGGAGTTCCTTACTTTACGAGGACTATACCGAAGGTAGTATACTTGGTCAATATTCGTGCGTCCTATCACCCAATGTATAAAGTATACCTGGTATGTGACAGCTTAAGTGAAAGCTATAACTCCAAAACAGTGACCTCCATAACCTATTATAAAACCTACTATACTTCCAAATATCCTTAATGCAGCCAGAATACTATATTTCCCCCCAACAACAAAAACCTTGTCATCGCAAAATATTCAAATGTGCTCTGACGGGTACGGTTCAACCCTTACGTGCCGCATTCCACTACGAAGTAGTCTCACCCAGATACTCACCATCCCCAAATTTAATACCAAAACACAAAAACCCTTTAGCAAAACAAAAATCATCCCAAATTCATTGTAAGATTACGGTGGAACTCGAAAGACTCGCGGGGGATTGCTTTAGTTAAGAAATCCGCATGCTGAAAAGGGGACGACACGTGCGTGATCGATATCTCTTTCCTCGCTGCCAGTTCCCGAAGAAAATGGTGCCGTACGTCGATGTGCTTGGAGTTGGAGTTTGTGATAGGGTTTTGCGCAAGTTGCACAGCACCCTCGTTATCCTCAAACACCGGAATGCATGGCATTCCGGCTTCAGGCAACATGAACCGCCAGACCTGCCTCAAGAATAATACCTCCTTGATGACGTCTGCAAGTGCCACATACTCCGCCTCCGTCGTAGAGAGTGTCACACACTTTTGTGTCCTAGAGAACCAGGACACACAAGCGCCTCCACATATCACTAGTCCCCCCGAAACTGACCTCCTATCAGTCGCCTTGCTTGCATAGTCCGCGTCAGCAAATACCTGCATGCTCAACCCCCCCACTGTACCTCTCTGAAAAGTAATTCCGAATGAACTCGTCCGTCTCACATATCCCAAAATACTAAGTGCTGCCTTCCAGTGCACATACTTAGGCGCGGCACAGTATCTAGCCACTGCTCTTACTGCATTCGAAATGTCTGGCCGTGTCTGGGTTGAGAGCCACATCAGTGAACCGACCAACTCGCGGAACGGCCAGTCCTCCGATACTTCGTTCTTGTCAAACTCTGCAAGCCTCGCGCCAACAGAGAGCGGGACACTCCTACCGTACTCTATCCTGTACTCATCCGCCAATTGTTCGGCGAATGTCTGCTGGGAAATTGTCAGTGTACCCTTCTCCCAGTCCCTCTCATAGAAACACCCCGAATACCATCGCAACTCTCCAAGGTTCTTGACCGGAACCATCTCGTTCAAGTCCCTACCAAACTGATCACACCTAGCCTTCTCCCCTACCGCAAATATATCATCCACATGCACCACTATTGTCATCACTACGCTCCCCCCTTCCATCAAACGAAACACACATGCATCAGCGAGGCACTGCATGAACCCCAGGGTCAGTAAGCACCTAGTCAGGTGCGCATGCCATTGCCGCGATGCTTGCTTCAATCCGTACAGACTCTTGTTCAGTCTCACTATCTTCCCCGACAACTTCCCGCAACCCTCAGGCAAGCGCATGTATACGTTTTCTTCCAGATCAGATTGCACGAAAGCCTGCTCAATGTCAAAATGGCACAAGTCAAGATCTAATTCGCACGCCATCGCTGTCAGCAACCGGACGCTCGAAACAGCAACAGTAGGCGCAAATAATTCCCCAAAATCAATGTTAACTCTCTGCTGATCCCCCCTCGCTACAAGTCTCGACTTTGTCTTAGTGGGCCAACCGTACTCATCAGCCTTCCAGTCAAAAACCCACTTGGCATTGATGAAGTTGTCCACTGGTTGCTACACCGGCTCGAAAGTCCCCGCATCCAGTAATCCGTAAAACTCTCGCCCCGTCGAATCCTCCCAAAGATGGGCATGCTCCGACCGTATTGCCTCCTTGTGGCTCCTTGGGACCCTAAGATCAGACGCGTAGCAGTGCGGCAAGTCCGGGGGCTTGTATGGCGGCCGCTGGTCGTCCAGGGTAGCGTCGATGTCTTCCCGGGTGGCCAGCAGTGCCGCGAAAGCGCACGGTGTCCATCCGGTCCCCCCAAACGGCGGTGTCCCCTCCATTCCCCCAACAGAGTACGATGGCTGCCCGCGGCTCCCAACACGTGTCGACTCCTTGCGGCGGCCGGCGGCGACGGCTCCACGCGTAGCCATCATCGACTGGTACGACGTCTTTCCCATCATTGACAGAAGACCGACGCTGTGCTTGTTGCCTTCAGCGCCCCCCACTGACGGCGAAGGGGGGTTTGGTTCCTCCGGCGTGGCTGAATGATGAACCACCGGCGTGTCAGAGAACTTGACCGTCTTCGAACGCGTACGGCCGGAT
>JALZUP010000471.1 GCA_023301505.1 Robiginitomaculum sp. | reverse complement strand
TTCCACTGACGCGGCGAAGTCTTCAAAGTTATCCTGATCGCCTTTGCGTTAATGCGCCAAGACCAGATTCATTTGCCGCTTGATACCGATGTAATCAACCGCAAAACCTTTGTAGTCAAGTAGTGAATGACCGGCCGGCAAGTGCTCTTTGCAGACTGGCAGCTTCCTCGCGGTGCCACGAGGGCAATCAACATTTGCCCCATAACTTTCTGACAAGCAACTCGAGCTAAAGAATAACGATATTACCCTGCTCATCAAAGCGACAAGATTGTGTGCCAGTCCAACCAAAATCATCTCCATTATCATCAACGCAAACGAGCGATTGATCTACCGCAGTGTGTAATTCGTCTTCGATTGGCATACAGGTCTCGACACTGTTTCAGCCGAAGCCGTCTCCATTTGTATCTATGCAAGTTAACGACTGATCACTAACACCTTTATCAGGACTTACTCAGCTTAGGATGATATCCGTAATCTCGATCGCACCTACATTGTTCGAGTTCGTACTTCAAAAATTATCACCAAGATTGAAGGCTAATTGTGCATTGTTATCTAATAGAGGGACAAAAAACTCAACAAATCGATAACGCCTATCAAATACTTGGTTGTGCGAAATGTTTTCACACGGCCCCGGCCGTTTGCCGCCGGTTACTTCAAAAATAATTGACCGGCAGGTCGGTGCCCAAAGCCGCAGTCTGAGGGCTTCGCAACGGATCGAATACTCAGCACATATTGAGACCTTTATTTCTAATCAAACGAAGGGGCCTGTTTCTCATCCAATTTCAGTGTTGCATAGATTCTGATTTTTGCCGGCTCATCACCACCATCTTCCATATTGGCTTCGTCTCCTGTGATAGCCACATCCCAGGTATCGCCTTCAATCTTGACGTCAATCTGCCCATCAAATACTGAGAGAAATTCAATTTTCACATTATCTATGTTTTCGTGGCTCACTCGATAAAGTACATTCTGATGCCCATACTTAGGACTAACGCAGTCCTTCACTTCGAAAATTGTATTTTCAATTATTTTTTCGGGAACTGTTGCAGATCCAGTCCAATAATTTATTTCAAGCTTTGGTGCTGAAAAACCCGCTGGATCTTCACCTCTATACAACGGTAACGGATCACCCTCACACTCAATGCAAAAAGAGTACACGTATTCCTTCTCAGGGTGATTACATAACATCGATAAGCAGCAGCCAAACACAGCTTTTTTTGGAAGAAATATCTCAACACCATTCTTACCCTCTATGAGAAACAAACCTTTTTTATAAGATGCCATATGTTATTTTTCCGAAGAGTTAGGCTCTCCTATCTAGTATATTATTACTTTATCATATATGAGCGAACGGCAGGCGTTGGACGGTAGTTGTCCCTTAATTTGAAATTACCTAAGCAGTTTTTGATGCTGTATCAAGCACCCTTTCCAACGACAGCTCAGTGCCCAAGGCGACGGTCGACCCGTCTGAAATGCCGCTGCAATTACTGCCTTACTTTTATATTGAGCAAGGCTGTCTCTTACCCACAAGAGACAGCCTCACTACTCAACCCGGCAACAAATCAATATCGCTTTTGATTGGATGTAGCGGGCGCCTTAGAGCCAATGCGAATATCAGTAGTGGCAACCAAAAGCTACCACCGCCGCTTTGCGATGTGCTCTCATCAGATGAATCTAGACCGATACCGACAGAACCATCCTGAGTGTTAGGAACAACGGTTTCACTATTTGTTGCTGTGTCTTCAGAATCTACATTACCAGTTTCGTTACCCGCTACGTTACCAGCTTCGTTACCAGCTTCGTTACCAGTCTCGTTACCAGTCTCGTTACCGGTCTCGTTATCAGTTTCGTTATCTACTGAGATTACATTAGCCTGCTCACCATCCGAGTCATCAGTAGTGCTTTCAGCATCCACACTGGAGGATTCAGAATTACTCGTCACCGGTGCAATGCTTAGGAATCCTCCGTCGTTCAGCGGCACAAACGAATGACTGCCGGTACTGGCTCCGGTCACCAAAATCGGCAGCTGATCGCCTTCGAATGTGCGCTCATATTCCTTTGCCCAGGTACCGTCTGTGCTTCGTTGTAACACAGTGACTGACGGAGCACCCTGATCGGGAAACGAGGTACTACCTTGAAGACTGGGGAAGTAAGAGTTTACCATTGTAAGTCGGTCACCTTCTTTGCTTAACTGAGTTTCAGTTCCTATTGTACCGAACTGACTCGGCAGCTCCATTTGTTGATCCAGCGTCCAGCCACTCTGCGCATTAAAACTGTAGAACGATAAGCTCTTTACAGGCGCATCATCTCTGACTTTTGTGTATAGCATTTGTTCGCCAACCGGCTCGCGCAGAAGATTGTCACCCCAGGGTGCTGCTTGTCTGGTTTGAAGCCAGGTGCCAGCATCATTCTTGAAGTAGGTAATAACGTCCCAGCTTGCAAAACGTAAGCTGTCCGAGAGGTCGACTCCCTGAGATATCGCGACCACGTCTCCGACGAACTGTACATACGTTGTGGTATCGCCTTTGTAAGTAAAGGCAAGCTGATAATTTCCTGAGCCATCCTGCTCATAGACAGTTGTGTAGTGGCCCCGCTCACAAGTAAAAGCGGCCGTAGCATTAAAATAGGCGGTTTCGTGTGCCAGATACTTTTCACCAAAGATAAAAGATCTCCCGAAAACATTCAGAGCACTGCAATCGCCCGCCGGAGGTTGTGGCATCGATAGAGTCTGAAGTAACACTCCGTTGTCTGCTTGGTATCTGGACATGCCATTTCTATCAAAGACCACCAGTTCGTCTAAGTGAAATTTAAAGTCAGCGTAGTTTGTTTCAATATCGTACTGCTGCTGCCAACTATTACTGGTTTTTCTATATACGCGGATTCGCGGACCATCACTCACCGCTAACAGGCCATTGTTGATCTTAGACTGAGCGCCGAATTCGTCCTCCTCCTCGGGGGCGCTCGAATATATCTCAGCATCTTTAGACAAAGTACCGTCTTCACTAATTTCGTAGATCGTCACTGAACCCGAGGCGGTACAGGTAAATGGTGACTCCGATGCACCAACAGCGAGCAAGCTACCCGAAGCTGCCAGGGAATGTCCAAAATTTTTGTAAGGTTGGCCAGTCGTACAGCTACAACGTCCATTCCAACCAAAACCATCATTCACTGGTTCTACATCCTGACAGAGCGCAGGTGCTTCGTCAGGCTGGACCTGTACTGCGCTCACCGACTGTGCGAACAGGTGTCCAGTACCCAAAAGTGCTGAAAGTCCAGCAGCGGCAGCAAGTAACTTACGCATAGTATATTCCCATACACACAAGATGAAAATTCATCATGTCATGACATATTAGGTGCCTTGCGCGGGGATGTCAACTCACATTAAGTGTCGACAGAGCACTATCACGAACGCTCCACATAACTTGATAGTCGAAACATTTCGATATCACACGCGGTTCAACACTTAACGTACTGAACGGCCGCAGTTGGCCTACAGTTGCCGGTCAACATTAATTCTGCATCACGCCGTAAGGGTGATACCTCGTTTCGATTTACAAGCTGCTGCCCATCGTCCAGAAAGTGCCCTTAGCGGTCTTTCAATATTAGCGGGCAAATGACGGTTTGGAGCAATGGAAGGGACAGAACAGTTTGGGAGCAAAAGTTGACAGTTAGAAT
>JALZUP010000470.1 GCA_023301505.1 Robiginitomaculum sp. | reverse complement strand
TCCAACAGGGACGGGAACGGGCGATTCTGACGAGCCAAATTTAAAGGCCGAATTCACCTTCCGCCGTGACCCGTCTATGGCGGTAACGCTTATTGGGCAGCGTCCTGTAAGTGCGAATAATCCAAATAACCTTGTTAATGTGGGCTATTATAAAAGCTTCCCTGTTGCGACGCAGCCAAGCGCGCAGGCGGCTTTAAGTATTGATGGCAAAGTTCCCGCATGGGGACTGCATTGCCCCGGCGCGACATCCATGGCGCGCGCTAATGATGTAAATTCTGGAAATAGTCAGTTCTTCCTCATGCGTCATAAATCACCCGATGACCTTAACCCAGTCAGTCATTTGGACACGCAATATACATTTTGGGGCATGACCGTTCATGGCCTAGAGCATGTGGACAAGATTAAAATTGGCACAAAGGGCGAGCAAATTGGCTGGGTTCCAGATCAAATGCGCAAAGTGCGTATTGGTTCGGCCTTACCCGAAAATGAGCAAGTCAATGTTCAAGTGCTTAAGACATCGGGGCCGCATTTTGCGCGTTTTATCGAAACCCAGAAAGAGGCAAATGGCGAGTATAAAGATATTTGCCGTATCGAATTGCCAAGCCGGGCGGGCTAGGCATCTACATTATTCTATTTAATTTATTACACTCTACTTAGCTATAAGACATAGCTGCACATATCTATAAGGATAAAAAATGGCTGAAAAACTCACCCTAACTGTTGATGCTCATAAGGGCAGCGAAGAAGATGTTGTCATCAAATTGCGCCCTGATTTGGCTCCCAAACATGTGGCCCAAATCACCAAGCTTGCCAGTGAAGGTTTTTATGATGGTTTGACATTTCACCGCGTGATTGATGGCTTTATGGCCCAAGGCGGGTGCCCTGATGGAACAGGCATGGGCGGCGCTAAGGATAATATCCCTGCTGAATTTTCACCCGAGCCACATGTGCGCGGAACCTGTTCTATGGCGCGTTCGCAAAACCCTAATTCTGCTAGTAGTCAGTTTTTTATCTGCTTTGGCGATACAGGCTTTTTAGACGGACAATATACAGTCTGGGGCGAAGTTGAGAGCGGTATGGAGCATGTTGACGCTCTGCCTAAAGGTGAGCCGCCGCGTATTCCGGGTAAAATTGTAAAAGCGAGCGTTAGCTAAGCCCGACTTACACGTTAAGGCGCATTGACGCCTTTGGGGAAGGGGGCTATGGCCCCTTTTTTTATGCCGTAAATTACAAACGAGTTGCCAGAGCCTTTCTTTCATGGACGTGTCCCTTTTCGATTTTGAGCTACCCGAAAGCCATATTGCCTTGCGTCCTGCGCGCCCGCGTGATCATGCGCGTTTCTTAATCGTCAATCCGGGTAGGAACTTAACTGATAGTCATGTCTATAATCTACCCAATCACTTACGCGCAGGTGATGTGTTGGTTTTAAATGAGACGCGCGTTTTACCCGCGGCTCTCACGGGCAGGCGCCCCGCGCGCGCTCATGGCGGAGGCGGAGATGTTAGCTTGACGGTCAATCTTCACAAACATCTTAGCGAGACGGCGTGGCGCGCCTTTGTCAAACCCGCCAAGCGGTTGCGAGAGGGTGATATTATTCATTTCTCAGACCAGCTATCCGCTCATGTAAAAGATAAGCAGGCGGGCGGGGATATTGGCCTTGAATTTAATTTGTCTGGCTCTGCCCTGTCAGCGCAGATTGAGGCGATTGGCGCGCCGCCCTTGCCGCCATATATTGCGCGCCAACGCCCAGCCGATGAAAAAGACGTGCAAGATTATCAAACGATATATGCCCGCGTGCCTGATTTTGAGAAAGATTCTGAGAAAGAATATGGGGACGGCTCTGTCGCCGCGCCAACAGCAGGGCTGCATTTCACAGATGAGCTATTTCGCGCCCTGCAATCGCGCGGCGTTCAAATTGAGCGCCTTACTTTACATGTCGGAGCAGGTACATTTTTGCCTATGAAGAGCGATGATACGGATGATCATCATATGCATAGTGAATGGTTTGAAATTAGCCCTGAAATAGCGGCGCGCTTGAATAAAGCTAAGTCAGAGCAGCGGCGCATAATAGCTGTGGGCACGACCGCTCTACGCGCTCTTGAAAGCGCGGGGCAATCTGGCCGTTTAGAGCCTTGCGCGCGCGAGACGGATATTTTCATCACGCCAGGTTATGCGTTCAAAATTATTGATGGCTTGATGACGAATTTTCATCTACCCAAATCGACCCTATTTATGTTGGTCAGCGCCTTGTCTGGCTTGGAAAATATGCAAGCCGCTTATGCCCATGCTGTAAAGACGGGCTATCGCTTTTACTCTTACGGCGATAGTAGTCTGCTCTGGAATATGTCGGATGCAGGCTTTGATGGGGGCACCTGATCTGATGGGCATAGCGAATAGAAAGATAAGTCATGGCTGAGTTTAAATTTGATATTCAAGCGACAGATGGCCAAGCGCGGCGCGGCGTGCTTTGCACCTCTCGCGGTGATATTCAAACGCCTGCCTTTATGCCTATTGGAACAGCCGGCACTGTTAAGGGGCTTTATATGGAACAGGTGCGCTCTGTCGGATCTGATATTATATTGGGAAACACCTATCACCTCATGCTGCGCCCAGGGGCGGAACGCGTTAAAAAATTAGGCGGGCTACATAAGTTTGGCGGCTGGAGCGGGCCTATTTTAACTGATTCAGGCGGTTTTCAAGTTTGGTCACTCTCCAAGCTGCGTAAGATGAGCGAAAAGGGCGTGACCTTTCAAAGCCATATTGATGGCAGTAAATATATGCTCTCACCCGAGCGCTCAATTGAAATTCAGGCAGACCTGCTGGGCGCAGACATTTCTATGCAGCTTGATGAATGCACGGATTTTCCAGCAACATATGACGAGGCTGCCCGCTCTATGGAGCTCTCCTTGCGGTGGGGGGAGCGCTCATTAACGCGATTTGGGGAGCGCGAGACACAAAATCTTTTCGCTATTATTCAAGGCTCTAATTATCATGACCTAAGAGCCAAGAGCGCACAGGCCAGCGTGGCAGCGCGTGTGGAGGGCAGAGGATATGGCGGTTTTGCTATTGGCGGATTAGCTGTTGGAGAAGGGCATGAGGTCATGCTTGAGACCTTGGAGGCGACCGTGCCGCACCTACCTGCTGCGCGTCCGCGTTATCTCATGGGGGTTGGCAAGCCTATTGATATTGTTGAAGCAGTGGCGCGCGGCGTGGATATGTTTGATTGCGTTATCCCAACGCGCTCTGGCCGTCATGGTCAAGTTTGGGCTGATGGCGGGCCGTATAATATTAAGTCGGCGCGTTTTGCGGAAGATGATAGCCCGCTTGATGAAACTCTACCTTGCGCCGCCAGCACGGATTATTCCAAAGCCTATATTCACCACCTTATCCGCAGCAAAGAGCTTTTAGGGGCTATGCTCTTAAGTTGGCATAATATTGCCTATTTTCAAGGGCTTATGGCACGTATGCGCGCGGCAATTGAGGCTGGCGAGTTTGATTCATTTTGCGTAAATTTCAGATCAGGACTGTCTTAATAGTCCAGTTATGCTTTAATGAGGTGTTGGCGATGAAGTATTGACGATGAGGTATCAGCGATGGTTGCCAGCTTGAAGTAAGGCGGGCCTAATTGGCTGGGTCGGGACTAAGATCATCAGGCAGAATTTGCGGCTCTATGAGTGAGAGGGGGCGGGCTGGGAACGGACAGGCGGACGCGCTGCCAATCCCTTTGAGAAATCCGCGCCGAACGAGGCCAGCATCATAGGCTCGCCGAAGGGCCCGTTCATGGGCCGTCGCGCCTGATATGAACCGTATTACAGAGCGATAGGGGAGCCAGCCCGTTGCAGCGCCTTCAAGAGCTGATTGCGTGGCGTTACTGGCTGTTTTCGTGGCTTGCTCACTTTGTGAAGCATCTGGCTCTTCAATATCTTCCGATAGGCCCAAGACATCATTTAAGGCATTAATCTCTTCAATTAATACATCACAGGATACAGGTTCATCAAGGGCATATGGATAGTCAATATCTGCCAATATTTTGGGGATTTCCATGCGAGATATATTGAGGTCTCGCAAGGGAGCTTGAGCGGCGCCCGGTATGGATTTTCCCGTATTTACGACAGTGTCCTGTACCGTCGCTTGCGCCATCTCTCTTATTGTTTCGTCATTATTGGCTTGGTTTTGTGAAGATTCGGGTGCTGAGTCGGGCGTGCTCGCACAAGCTGTAAGAAGCTCAAGGCTGAAAATTATGATAAAAAAATGGAGTGAATTGCGCCGAGTTGTTTTCATAGCTCCGCTTTATAGGAAACTTGCTACATATAAAGTCACAAATAAGTTCTTTTTGTGGCTTGACCTTATGCAAGCTCACCCCTAATTAACGCTCTCTTTTTTGGGAGCCTGTAGCTCAGCTGGTAGAGCAACTGACTTTTAATCAGTAGGTCCAGGGTTCGAATCCCTGCGGGCTCACCAATAAAAGGTTGACTTCATTAAATTTTTTATTTTTCTGTTTTGCGCTGTCCGACTTTTTTGGCTCGGTGGCGGTAGCCTTTTATGTTGGCTGCGACAGGTAATGGCTGTTTTCTAGGCAGTGAAGATGTGTAAATGACACATCAAAATCGGCAAATCGGCTCGATTGCGTCAATTTTGTGGCTATTTATGATGCAATCACGCCACAGCACGTGTAAAAATATAAAAATTTAAACAATAAGCGGAATTTTCATCTAGTCAGACCGATAGCTATCGTGTATCCGATACGGCATATTGGTTTTATCTGTGATTTAGAGCAGCAAAGCCGAGATGAGGAATAGTCCATATTTACAATAATTTGGCGGTTTTGCCGCTTGGAGGTGATTATGAAGCATACGCTTCTCGCAGCGGCAGGTTTGGCCGCATTGGTAGTATCCCCAGCTGTTGCATCTGCACAGGATAGCGGTTGGTATATTCGTGGTAATCTTGGCGCGGGCCAATTTACAGACGCTGATATTGAGAATAACCTTCTTAACGGCGCCAATGTTTTGAATGATACGAACATTGAAACGGAATCAGATGGTGATGTTGCTGGCTCGCTTGGGCTAGGTTATGAATTTGGCAATAATTGGCGTCTTGAACTGGATGGGAACTATTTGCGGACTGACCTTGATGTTGGTTTCGGGAATACTGGCAATTTAGATGGAGACTTGCGTACAAATGCTCTCATGCTAAATGCGATCTATGATTTTGACCTTAATAGCCGTTGGGCTCCTTATTTAGGTGCTGGCCTTGGTTTCGTGACAAGTCATTTTGATCTGAACGTGCCTAATGCGGCTCTACAGCCACTAGCGGCTGCTGATTGCGATCCTAATTGTAATATTAATGATAGAGATACAAATTTCGGCGCGCAATTTCTTGCGGGTTTGGGGTATGATATTTCAAGTCGTCTGACATGGGATACGCATTATCGTTACCAATATGCTGGTGAACCTGAATTTGATGGAATTAATCAGGGGGTTAATCGGGGCCGATTTGTAACAGAGCTTGATGAGGTGGCCTCACATAGTGTTTTAACAGGTCTACGTTACCGTTTTGGTGGTGACGCTGCGGCGCCTGCCGCTGCCGCAGCCGCTGCAACTGTTGCCGCACTTCCATCTGCTCCGCTAGCAACATATGACTGCTGGGATGGAACAATTGGTTACTCTGAAGCGTGTTGTGCAGAGCCACCAGTTCAAGAGGTAGCTCAAACTTATACATGTTGGGATGGCGCGATTGTTTATGATCTTGCTCAATGTGCACCGCAGCCTGTGCCAGAAGT
>JALZUP010000469.1 GCA_023301505.1 Robiginitomaculum sp. | reverse complement strand
ACGGAAAGCATGTTTCATGATGTTTTTAAGCGTGTGAAGAAGAAGCTGTAAACTTACTTTTTAATCTCTGTGTCGTCCATTTTGCGCGCTTCATCGGGCAACATAACAGGAATACCGTCACGAATAGGGAACGCCAATCCTGCACGATCAGACAATAATTCTTGCGCTTTTTCATCATACCGCAAAGGCACTTTTGTCATTGGGCAGACAAGAATTTCAAGAAGTTTGGGATCAATATTTTGGGACATTTTTATATTAGCCTCAGGCGCCCCTTAAATTATTTGGGCACGCTACGGCTTACTCCTTAATTGGTTGTTCTGGTTGTGCGTTAGACAGATCAACAATATGCACTTCATGCTCTGTATGTTCAATAAATTTTATCAAATCGTTTGGCTTTAAAGAAATCGTCATGGTGTTGAGCATGGGGTGATAATTCACGACGTCTTGCTCCATCATTGATTTTTCAAGGAAAATTTGTACGTTTTTATCCGTATCGTTAATAATAGAAAAAGGACAAACAGAGCCTGAACGCACGCCTAAATACTCCCATAATCGGTCGTTTGAGCCAAAAGATAGTCGATTTGAGCCTAAAATTTCAGGCAATTTCTTTAAATCAACATCTATGTCCACAGGCAGGACAAGCAGGTAGTTTTTCTTCTTTTTATCGCGTAAAAACAGGTTTCGGCAGTGTGTACCGGGAATTTTGGCGTCCACGGCTTCACTTTCGGCCACTGTATAGACAGCTTCATGCTCACAATATTTGTGCTGAATATTTAATGATTTCAGTATGTTGAATAGTTTTTGAGGTGAAGTCGGGAGGTCTTCGCCATTTAAATCTATGTTTTTTGCGGAATGTTCGTTCATCTTAACTATTTCTTTAACCTTTTTTGAGAAAATTAATAGGTATGACGAGTGTTTGTCAATTCTATGACGGAAAATTTGTCTAAATGATTGTAATTATGGGATAATATAAGAGATGGTAGAAGAAGTAGCAATTAGCGCAGAACACATGGCTATATTAGATGATATACAAGCCATTGATACTATTGCTATTCTTTGTTCAGCTAATGATGAGCCGGGAACATCTCTAAAAATTGGTGATCCACCTGGAACTAACTCTATTGCAGCGGACATTGGGGTTAAAGAGATGGCAGATTATGTTGCGCCAGATCAGAATGCTTCTAATGACGCTAATTGGAATTTATCTCTTCCAACCAATTCATAAACATATTAAATCAGGGCAGCCAGTAATTGTTAATCAAAATGGTAAATTAATTAAATTTAATTTTTAATTTACTACAGCTAACAGGCTTTTCGAGCACATGCTTCGCTACCACTAGCACGTCACGAACAGTCGAGACGTTGAATCCAATTAATAAAAATTGGACAGTGAAAACAACTTTGACATTATTGGCTTTGATGAAACAATCAAGAATGCAAGGATAAATAAATACTATATCCAAGAATTTTATTTAAAAAAGCGATCCCATGTTCAAACCAGCAAAATCGAAAAACAGAATTTGGAATCTTCTAAAGACATTTCTCCAAACAGGATTTTTTTGGCTGATATTCCTTTATTTGATTCCTATAGGTATTGTCAATATTGAATCTAATTTGGAGATAGAAGGATTTGCGGCTCAAAATGAAATTGGCTGGATATTTTTTCTGCTTTTCAGTTTGACAGGAATGTATAGTGGATATATCATGAGCTGGAGTGGTAGAGGAACGCCACTACCTCTAGACTGCCCGAATAAACTTGTAATTGAAGGCCCCTATAAATTTGTCAGGAATCCTATGGCCGTTGCAGGTATAGGACAAGCAATTAGTGTTGGGGTAATTTTGGGTTCGTACATTGTAGTTGTTTACTCCATTAGTGGAGCAATTCTATGGCATATAATGGTTCGTCCGCTTGAAGAAAAAGACCTCGAACAAAGATTCGGAAAACCATATCTAGAATATAAAACCAAAATCAAATGTTGGGTTCCAAAATTAGGGTAGTTTAATAGAATCCGGTTAAGTATCAAAAAGGAAATACGACTAAAAGGTACCTCTAATAATAAAAGTGCTGGAACGACAAAACTGTACTGACAATTGGGAGAAAACAGCTTGTGCATTTTGGAAAGTATGAAATGCGTAATAAATTACATCATGAGATCGAATATATGGCCTCGACTAGAATTAGTAAATATTTTTATAATCGTACTATGCCAAGCAAACACAAGCTATAATTAGGAGATCATTCCTCCGTCGGGACTCCCGACATGCACTATCTGCTGAATAATATTAAGATCAAATTTATGAAATTAGCATTAAGTATATTTTTTTTATTACTTCTCCCAATCCAACTATCAGGGCAATCTGACACTAACTTGTATTCATTACTTTGGGAGGATATTGAAATCGCTTTAGATGTACTCTCAAAGGATAGTTTCGAATTAGTTAATACCACTGAAGAAGAAGATTCAAGAAATTTTCACTTTGAAAAAGGCAATATGAGCTTAGCGCTTTATTGTTATAATGAGAATCGAGATTCGATAGTAGAGATTGGTTTAACAGTTAGCCCTGAAGAAGAAATGGACTTAATTTTAAAAAATAACTTAAAGTTTGAAAGTTCAAGTTTTGCACATCATAAAAGTACTATTTTGGGATACGACGCTGAAGTATTTACTGATGCATTCGGTTATGAAATATTTTGGATAGAAATAAAAAGATACAATTTCGGTGTTTTAAGTATCGCTAGCCAACCTATTTTTGAGTTGAAAAAAGAAACCATTGAAGAAGGAGCTAAATATAATCCAGCAATGGACCCAAAAGTACATTTCAGAAATATAGCATTGATCGAAAATAGCAAGGGGCACACGATTGATAGTGGTATGAAAGAAAAATTTGGTGATTTGAAATTAACAAATAGCACTCCAAATGTAAATGAGATAACGAAAATACGAAATGCCGAAAATTATGTTGAAATAAAGAAATTCTTAAATGATGAATACTTGATAGATAAAAAATTTAAAAGTGAATTGTTCAACAAAGTTATGCTGTTTCAGTTATCCGTTAGTAATGAATCATCAATTTATCTAGAGCCCCAGAATATCAAAGATGGAATTTATGCCTCTGGTCCAAGTCAATTAGAGAAAGACCTTTTCAACATATCTACAAGTAGCGATTATGTTTACACAATTTTATTGTTAGACTTGTTATTAGAATCTATCCGGTTACATGAATAATGCATCATGTAACTTCGCAAAAGGCAAGTCATACGGAGTATACTAGACCATTCTACATTCCAATGAAAAATACAGTTAATCTCATAGGATGAACATTTTTATTTTCATCTTGGGAAACCAATAAATACCAAGAGCCAATACTCCATTGGAATATTGGCTCTTGTTTTTCTTTGTATGTATGAATAAAATCTTGACCCAAACTACAGGGCCACAAATCCTAGCAGGAAATATACCAAGCCAGCGAAGAAGGCTGCAATCGGCAAGGTCAACAACCATGACAATAGAATCTTACTTACTACTTTGAC
>JALZUP010000468.1 GCA_023301505.1 Robiginitomaculum sp. | reverse complement strand
TAACGATTCGCTGGCTGAACCGATTATTGAGCCAGTAGAAAGTAGGTAGCTTAGTAAAATGGGTGCAAGAATAATGGCTGTAAAAATGCACCATGCCTTGAGCGTCTTTTGCATACTCAACTTAAAAGCGCCGAGAAAATAGTCACCCAATGCAAAAGCTGCGATCATTGCTAGAACAACAAAGGTTGTCAAACTATCCGCTAACGCCGCACAAATCAAGGATATCGGAGCACCACTGAACGCTAAAATGCGAGGCCCAGGTCTTAATTTACGATTTGTCGCAAGTCCAAGCCCTGACCAACACGCGAGCATGCACACCCAGCCCATGTTATTCGGGTTACCGACGAATCCCCCGTAGCGCGACCCGCTATAGTATTTATCAAGGTAGTCTGCAAAATTAAATACCCAATGTAGCAAGCTGGCGAAAAGAACCATGCCTGAGGATAGAAAGACAACCCACAACATTTTAAAAACAATATCCTGCTGATGGCGTAATGGGTACGCAAACAGAAACGCAGCTAACATTCCAAAGCCAATATGGACCGCATTGGTGTAAACCTTAGTCGAATAATCAGATACCACAGAGGACAATAAGATGACGAGAACTAGTAGCAACAAACCCCGCTCTCGGAAAAAGAATTTGCTGAGTGAACTCATGTGTGGGATAGCTAAAAGTATCGCTAAAAGATAGGCCACGGCCTGAACGTTTTTTTGCAGTGCATTTGCTCTTAAACGAATAAGCTCGTCTTCTATTGACGCAATAGAGCGCCGTGAGAACAGCGAATCAGGATCTTGCAGAAGATATTCGAAAGTAGCAAAGTCGAGACAGGTTACTAGTAATATGAGCACTAGCGGAATGCTGCTCAAAACCAGCGTCTGGCTCTTCAACTTGCCCAGCCGAAAAAAATTCTTTGTTCTGCGCCAACGGACTGTGGGGGCTCGACGAGTTGAGCGAGCAACATCACTCATGGAATTAGTCCTCAATTAGTGTCCTTTAAATCACACCCTTTCGCCCATGTTACCCATGTATGAACACCAAATGTATGAACTTCGAATAAGTTTGGGCGTATTAGAATCTTATAGCAATAACCGAGCCCTACCGTTTGCAGCAGCCGATTATACAGAGTTGCGTCTAATATACCTTCCTCTTTCACCACTACTGAAATCGTCATAGGGCTCAGTCGCAACTGCCCGATTCTTTGCAGAGGCAATTCAACTATACTCATCGGTATTCTGCTCGTGAAGAAGCTCAGAGCCCTGTCAAATTTCCAATGTTTGTTAAGCATTCAATGAAGCCAGAATCGGTAGTAGTGACCATTATAATTCCCAGTTACAACTCACATGAGCACATTGGGACCAGTTTAGATGCCCTACATGCTCAGGTAACAGAGTTCGGATACGAAGTGCTTGTTGTTGATTGTTCAGACACAACACAGGTATCCGACATTTGCTCACAGTACCCATTCGTTAAACTACTGCGCGAGTCAGAGCGGTTTCTGCCCGGAAAGGGACGCAATATTGGTGCCGACGCTGCTACCGGTAAACTGCTCCTATTTGTAGACGCTGACGTAATACTGTCGCCTACGGCTATCGATGCGGCAATGCGCTTCTATCTTCAGGGAAACAACGCATTTGGCGGATCTTTAGAATTAAACGAAAGCAAGGCAAAAGGTATTTCACCTTATGTCGAGCATTATTTTTTCAATCATGAATCGCACAAAACACGCCCAGAATCGCAGCGAGCAAATCTTAGCTCGGCGTTAATGGCCATTGATCGCAGTCTATTTCTAAAGCACGGCGGCTTTAAAAACATACCCCGCATGCAGGATACGGAGTTGACCGAGAGACTTGCCAGATCAGAGGAGAAATTGGCATTCACACCGTCAGTCGTTGGGTTGCAACTCCATGATTCACCGATGAGCAAAGTATTAAAAAAAATATTCATTAACGGAAATAATTTGTACTACATCCGATACCAAGGAAAATCAAAAACACGGCAATGGGTCATTTTTATTTTGTTACCAGCAATTGCCACCTTTAAAATCTTGCGTATACTTGGCCGCCATATGAGGTACCAAACCACACAACAGCGAATTAAAACCCTGTTAGTTTCACCGTTTTTAATCGCTGGCGCAGCTTATTGGTTGGCAGGCCTGTACAAAGCTTATTTCACACGCCAAGGTATCGCAACCTCGAGGGAGTAAGGGATTACCCAAGACACATCGCGTATAGCAGTTAGCTTGTCTTACGCCTCACGATAGATCGACCTCCACATATTAACAAAGCCACTTGAGGCTACCCAATACGCTTGGCAAGAGCTAAACAGCTGCTCAGGAATGGGCACCTGCATCTGCGTGAAGGGTTTACTTATTCTGGCGGTATCGCTACAGGTCGAAGTCGAGCTTGCTTGAGCTTGTCAGCAATAAAGAAGGTTAGGACAAAACCAAGCCCACCAGTGGCCGCTCCAAGAATATTTAATACCAGATCGTGCAGGTGAGAATTTCTTCCAGGTATCTGAGGCTGACTTATCTCAATACCAAAGCTGACTAATCCACCAATAAGAACAGCGCCACAAAATGGTAGTAGATAGTAGCGTGAGGTCTGATAATTTTGCCTAAGGACAACTGCCACGAAAAAACCTAACGGCCAGAATCCAATGAAGTTGACGACTAAATCGACTCTGTTGTTGGAAATTTGATCTTCGTAATCAGTGATTTGCAGTGCGCGCTTGTCTGGGAAATTTCCAGGCTTTGGAACGTTGAGTGGACTAGCACTTTCCGATAGGTCGATAATATCGCCTGCAAAACGTGAGTTAAAGTCGTAACGTCGCAACAAGTCACTTTGTTGGGTTTGTAGGTTTAGTAGCGTTACATCAAACTTTGCTACGCCACCGAACCATCCATGTTTGCCATCAGGCGAATTTCCAATAGTGATGCGCGCATTTTTTTTTCCTAGCTCGTAAGTTGACGGGCCATGATCTCGCACCAGTTGCCCGTCTAGAAAAAGTTCATTCTTATCTTGATTGAGTTTAACTAGAACACTGAGCTCTTCTCCAATAAACTCCCCTATATCCATTGATAATCTTGGCAGACCTTCCTTACCTGCGAAATCCTCTCCTTGCATGACAATTAGCAGGTTTTCCCACTGCCCAATTATAAATGGGTTGGGGTCATCGGGAAAATCCAATTGGAGAAGAATTCTAAATTCAGGGCCAGAAAAAGTTCTTGGCACAATCACCAAGTCAAATATCAGTTGACGGTTCTGGTCTAGTATTTCTGAAAGATCAGGGAATTCACCATGTACTATGCCAAAAGCACCAAACTCTGTTCTTGATGAAAGCTGATCCCAGGCGAGCCAATTGTCTTTGAAGCTACCTCTCGGTAAAAGACCTGCAACGAGGGTAATTACTAACACCAAAAGCAGCACTGCCCAACCCACCCGGGAATTGCCTTTAACTATGGATGGGCTTTCAGGAATTCCACATGGATCATTTAACGGCTTATCTTCTTGCATGGAATATCATATACGAGTGATGTTACTGCCGCAATTCGGATCCATTTTCCATAGTTTCCTCTTCGCGAGATATGAATTGAAACACGTCCGAGAACTTTGGACTGTTAAAAATCGATAACCTTTGTTTAAGTCTCGTCACAATAGTCTAAAAGTCACCAAACACAATATCAACTATTGCTGTCTCACGATCGAGGGCACGTAAAATACGCAACTGGTATGAGTTGTAATACAAATGCACTGAGCGGTATTTATTCACCCGTTCAAGCAACCTGCTTCCATATTAGCCGATATTTCAGCGGTGCCCAATAATTCTAAGCAGCCATCAAGCCCATCAAGCCCATCAAGAAATCAGTTTAACGAATTCAATGCGTCTACGCTTCTATTCCAAATCACCTCTGTAGTAAAAAATGTTTCATCAATTGAAGTTGAGCTGGGTCTGATGCTTTCCAAGAGTGAACTAATCTCTATCAGTATTTCATTGGATTCGCTACATTTAGATGAAGAAGTAACTTCGCCACAGGAGCTCACATTCATAACATTCTCAACTACCGCAACAGCTAACGCCGACGCCCGAAGCGCAACAACTCGCAGAGCATCTTGAGCATTCACTATTGCTTCTGTTTGTAATGTATTTTCTTCGTTAATGGTCAGCGCGAATTCCAATTGCTTTGCAGCGTTTTGCAACAGTGGTACCGGATTTCCAGAAAGCGATCGATTAGTCGCATGACCGGCGTTAATGACGATCTGTGTTAACTCAGCTATCGTCTCATCATAAGATCGCTGGGTCAGCAAAGATGCCACAGGAGCCACTGACCTTATGTTGATCAAAGTCTCTTCCGCACTACCCAAAAGCCGACGTTGACGTTCGCTAACAGTGGCTTCAAATTCATTTTCCTCCGACATATCAGCGAAAGGCCCGCTCGGATTCTCGGTCGTTGCCACGACTAGGCGACCGTTGTCAGGATCGATACCCGAGTACCCATCTACTACAGGAGCCCAACAAACATCACGCGTTTTCATATGGGTTGTAGAACTCGGCGACCAATCAGTTGAATTACCACCATAGAATCCAGAGTAGTATAGGTAATCGACGATTGGAGTATCACCTGCAAGCTGCCATCCGACGTTCTGTCTCTCTAACACCAATTCGCCGTTGATCCAACCTCGCATGGTGCCGTCAGACACTTGCGTTGAAGAGTTCGTTGTCACTTCCATAATGACGGTGAACCATTCGCCAATAGGAACGTTTACGTCACCGAATCGAATATCTTCGCCGAACCTATCAGGCCGATCTGCTGAGTATGAATAGATCACAACACGGCCAGTACCATCACCATTGCCTCTCCACATCAACCGAGATGAAAACCCGTTAGGATCAACCGTGCCGCCCGTTGGCCTAGTCCCCCCGCCAAATCCAAAGCCTAATTTTCCCCCCTCGAAACGACCACCCCAATCAAAACCAGGCTCAAAATAAAATGACTGAGTTATGCGATAGGTACGATATGCCGGTAGTCGAGCACCTACCGTGGCTCGATCAGTACCAATCGATGAAGGAATGAAACGTTGGCGCAATGCAGTAGAGCCTTCGCCCTGCGGCTCTACCGCAAGAAACTGTTCACCAATTGAAAAATGAAACTCCGACAACCATCTATCCCAGTCAGAATCGGATACGCTGCCAACACCTTCATTTTCATCGCCTAAGTGCAAACACATTGCATCACCTGCACTGCTGCCTAAGATGATGTTTTCGTCTGCAAAAACCGGGGTTTCATCAGGTGTAGGCTCGCCATCAGTCGGTGCAGCCGCACCGAGAGTTGGAGCTTCGCCCCCAAGTGTCTGATCTGGTTCTTCCGGTAAAGCGGCTGCAATAACTTCGCTGTTGTCTACGTTGTCTACGT
This sequence comes from Robiginitomaculum sp., assembly GCA_023301505.1. Taxonomy (GTDB): domain Bacteria; phylum Pseudomonadota; class Alphaproteobacteria; order Caulobacterales; family Maricaulaceae; genus Robiginitomaculum. The sequence continues at coordinate 391 of JALZUP010000468.1, read as the reverse complement.
TGTCAGTCGTTAGTGAAGTTACTGGTGATATTGGTGTTATTGGTGTTACTGAAGTCAGTGGCGCCTCAGCACTAGCCTGAGAGTTATCAGGATCTGTACCACCTGCTCCGCAGGCTTGTAAAACCAAAGTAACAGCGAGGAACGTTAAAGTCCGGTTAAGACTTGGTCTCAATTTACTCATCAGCCAATTGGTAGAACCATCACTTGGAATACGCCTTCTTCCCAATGAAATGGTGCCACTTTCCTTTCTATTATGATTCCCTTGATATCGGCCCGGTCATCAGGAAATTAACATCATCAAAGTTGTTGAAACGAGCATCAGTCGTTTTTCGTTGGGGCGGCTATTTGTTTATAGACACACGCCTCAAAAATAAGCTGGGTCAGATTCGGT
>JALZUP010000467.1 GCA_023301505.1 Robiginitomaculum sp. | reverse complement strand
AAAATTGGGTCCGGTAACGCTGTTTGAGCCTTTGGGTACTCAATCAATAGTGTTTGTCACTCAGGTAAGCAAATCACTGTGGTCGTACTACAGTCTTGCCGTCGTAAAAAAATCTGCAATTACACCAAAAGAGAAATCATTAGTTAATCGCCAAGCCGCGTTCCTTCGATTTTTAATAGGGCAACCTCCAGAACAATATCCGCCGCTTGCCCGGTAAATTGGTTGTTGGATTGCCGTACCGTTTCTTTTGTTGTTTTTGATAGGTACGGTACTGAATTTGATGGTAGATCCCGCAACTGGCATTGGTTAGAAAGGAGCCGCGTGCCTTAAGTACATCTTAAGCATGAGGTGGCATGATAGAAAAACGTTAAGGCGATTTTTCAAAATGCATAATTACCAAATAAATTTTCCAGCTCCGTTCAGCGACGATAGTCAAATTCCTTTGATATCAGTTGTTCTTCCGGCGAAAAATGAACAAGGTAATATAGTAGCGTTAAGTAGAGAGATTCACGCAAGTCTATCCCCGGAGTATTCTTTTGAGGTGGTGCTCACGGACGATGGCAGCGACGACAACACCGCTGAGTTGGCCATCAACATTGCTGAGGAAGTTGGCTACCGGCTGCAGGTGATCAATCACTCAAGAAGCTATGGCCAAAGTGCTGCTCTAGCATCTGGCATTCGCCATGCGAAGGGTAATTGGATTATAACGTCAGACGCCGATGGGCAAAATGATCCTGCTGATTACTCAATCTTGATCAATGAAGCCCTAAAAATTACAAGTCAACATTTCTGTGTGGCGGGCTATCGCAAGAAACGTCTTGATAGTGCATGGGTGCGTTTGCAGTCGCGAATTGCTAATAAGATAAGGCAAAGTCTTCTGCACGATGGTGTGCCAGATTCCGGTTGTGGCCTTAAGCTTTTCCCGCGGGAAACTTTTTTAATGCTACCGTATTTCGATCATATGCATCGGTTTCTACCCGCACTAATTAAACGGATTGACGGGGATGTAGTGGTTTGTCAGGTACGGCATAGAGATCGTACGGCTGGCGTTTCTAACTATAGCGCATGGAATCGTGCCTGGGTTGGAATAATAGATATTATTGGTGTGATGTGGCTGAGGAGTCGCGCCGGTCAACCTGTTATTAGTAAGGTCTACTCGAGTCAGGATCAGATATAATGAAGTGGATCGCTCTGGCTGTGTTGTGTCTGTTTGTAGTCTTAATGAATTCTGAGGTGGGTGATCAAGTTCTCCCTCATCTTTCTGATAGAAACTGGTTGTCAGATTATCTATTAGTAAACGGGTACTTAGGCCATACATACATTGCAGTTGCTGCATTGTTTTTTATTGGCGTTGGCGGTCCGAAGCAAGTGATCGCACTACTATTTGGTTACCTCTATGGTCCTTACTTAGGCGTTTTATCCACTCTTTTAACCTGTGTAACAGCCGCGCTGGCAAACTATATGGCAGCGAGAGTAATCTTTGCGCGTACATTGGCTCGAGTCTTTCCCCAGCGTATGAGTAAGTTCAACCAATATGCGGGTAGGGCTCCCTTTATGAAGATACTCGCGCTGCGCTTGCTTCCGGTGGGTAATAACTTGGTTACTAATTTGTTGTCCGGCAGTGTAGGGGTGCCTCTGGCAGCATTTTTATTCGCAAGTGTATTAGGTTATTTACCGCAAGTTTTCATTTTTTGCATGATTGGTTTTGGTGTTAATGATGTAAACCACGCTGTCATCTATATTAGTCTGGGGGTAGCCCTATGCAGTTGTATTCTAACCGCACTAATTTATCGGGATCATTTGAAATTCAACCTCACTGCTCTAAACATTGAAGGCCAGACCGAGTGAGTTCTTACGAAATGACTGATGAGCGCCATACAAGAATGCTCTGGTTATTACTTCTGATTGCAGCGGTGGTGATATTGGCTGGTGCCGGACTGCGTGACCCATGGCCTGCTGATGAGCCTAGATTCGTTGGAATTGCTAAAGAAATGGTAGATTCCGGAGATTGGTTTTTTCCTATGCGCGGTGGCGAGCTTTATCCAGATAAGCCTCCTGTTTTTATGTGGTCATTAGCTGTGCTCTATGCGTTAACCCGAAGTTTGGCCGCTACATTTTTAATCCCTAGTGCGCTTGCAAGCTTGCTGAATTTTTATTGTGTGGTCGATATAGCAACCAAACTTTGGAACAAAAAAGCGGCACTTAATGCGGGTTTATTAATGCTAATCGTACCGCAATTTATGATGCAGGCTAAGACCGCACAAATTGACGCTATGGTAGCGTGCTGGATTACGGTTGCGATGTATGGCCTGCTGAGGCATTTTTTTTATAAGCCAAGCTTAGGCTGGTATTTCCTGAGTTGGGCGTTTATGGGCCTTGGTATTATTACCAAAGGTGTGGGTTTTTTACCTTTGTTATTTCTGATTCCTGTATTGATATTGCATTTTTCAGGTAAGCATACTTTTGAATATGGGCAGATGGGTAAGCATTTGTTGCTTGGACCTGTTGCTCTTTTGTTGGTCTTAGCGGCTTGGCTGATACCAATGCTCTATATCGCCAATACAAGCGATAATCCAGATTTTCTTGTCTATCGAGATAATATACTGTTTAAGCAAACAGGTGAGCGATATGCAAATTCATGGGGGCATATTAAGCCCTGGTATTATTTTCTGATGAGTGTGATTCCGTTGCTTTGGTTTCCATTGTATGCGTTTTTGTTTAGCAGGGCATTCTGGAAGGATATCAAAGCGTCACCAGTGATGGTCAGTTTGTTGACTTGGGTTGTGTTAGTCGTAATATTTTTTAGTGTTAGCCCCGGAAAGCGAGGTTTGTATATTCTACCCGCGCTGCCAATGATGGCATTAGTGGTAGGGGCTCATATAAGCAATGTTGGTATCAAACCATGGTTTCGACGCGTGCTTGCCACTGGAAGCATAGCTATTGGTCTGCTCTTTTTAGTGGTTGCTGTTTTGTGCTTCACGGGCTCACAGGTGGTGGAAGCGGTGGGTGATAGGTCTGTTGTATTTGGCTTGTTTTTCCTGGGGTTGTCATTAGTGTGGTTCGCTATCTTTATCTGGAAGCGGAACAGTATGAATTTATACGCCCTTTGTGCTGCTTTCGCAGTTACATGGGTAGTTTATAGTACGGGCGGGTATGCACTGTTAAACCCAATTAGAACGCCTGCAAAAGCAATGATGTCCAGTGTTCAAAACGAAATTGAACCAAACGGCGAGTTGGGACTAACCCGATTCAAAGAGCAATTTTTGCTCTTTACCAGAAGTTCGCTTGTACATTTTGGCTACGGCGGCAGTAAGAGCGAACAAGATCGCAATTCCTGGATGTGGATGAGTGAGAAATCTAATCGCTTTGTGATGACAGTTGATGATGGATCTATTGTCTGTTTTGATGTCAGTCTTGCGGTTCAATTGGGCGTGGCTCATCGGAGAAATTGGATATTGCTAAACGAAGACACCATGCTGCCAACCTGTGATTTACCCGAAACTGTGAAGCGTTATCACCTGCCGATGAAGGTACGGTACTGATAGTTTTTAATTGCTAGTCTATAAGAAAGACTACAGGCGTGTAGGAATTTAAAAAAATGTCTTGGCGCTTTATTTTTCGTGAACACCTGTCTTTTGTATGCTCACAGTCTTTTCTATTATAATCAGTGCTAGTAATATTAAGAGTAGCAGTGTGCAAGTTCTGCCAGACATAGAACCGATATTTACTTTATAAATACTCTCATCAATTTCTGCCAAATTGTCGTTCACCACTTGCGCCCCCGGAGTGTTCTGATTTTCAAGCGTGAATCGGTCCGGCACGTTACCAGCGATATCTTTAAATTCGCAAGTGGCTTTGTTGTTCTCGAGTGTACAAAATAGAGCTCCGTAGTTGGCGTTCTGGCTTGCAGAATACACAGAGGCCCACCAGTCACCAGTTGTTAATTGCTCGCGTATTCCGCGGCCGCCAAGTCCTGAGACAAACGCGAATGAGCTCCCGGGTCCAATCTCGAGTATATCGTTGCGGTGCCCTACTACCTGGTTCTGAAAATCGGTCATTTGAAATGTACGAGAGTAGGCGTGCTCGTGCCCAGTGGCCACAATGCCACCGTTTTTCAGGCAAGCCGAGTAGACATCCCAACCAGTCTCGTTAGTCTTGCCGCCTGTTTGCATGTTTTGTTGGTTTTTATGCCAGCTGCAAAATCGCCAAATATTTGCAGAGCTTGAAAGCTCACGCTCAAGATATTCAGCGTATTCGTCGTCTGGAAGAACGCCGGCAACTTCGTTCACACCGGCGGCGACTTGAACGATCGACACACCACGGAATGAGCAGTGAGCCTTGACGCCGGGGTTTCCCTCGCAGATTAGGTCGGGGACGTTACGGATTCTGTCCAGTTGCCACCGACGATACACTAACCACTCGTAGTTTTCGTGATTGCCGACAGCGAGCAGCACAGGGATATCTGTTCCCAGGATTTGATCGATGTTATTAATCCACTGAGCTGCAGCATTTCGAGAGTAACCTAGGTCGCCCTGGATGAGGAGCAAGTCGACGCCTTCATTGTCTATTAGCTGCAATACAGCGCGAGCACTTTCGCCGGTTCCTTGGTCGCCAACGAATGCTACTTTAAGCTGTTCAGAGTCATTTGCGGATACGCTAGACAAGGCGGTAAGTGCGGCTAGAAAGCACGCCTTAATAATGGTTGGATTTCTCATGCCTATATCTTAATTAGCCAGTCTTTAGAATGGCTTAGGTTTTATTTAAGATTGGCTTAAGATTGGAGGCTAGATGAGGTTGATTTCGTAGCTTCAGTCGAAATAAGTAATCTCGACGGATAGTGGGGTAATTTAACGGTGTCGATGTGCGTAAGTTATTTATTTGGCACAGGTAATAGTAACGGGAGGTATATGGATACCTCAGTAGCATCAAGCAATCTGCGGGCTTGATATACCGTAAACCATTGGGGTCTTGTCATAAGCCTGAAAAGACGTTCAGTATGTGGAATTGCAGCCTATGGCTGATTAGTTCTTACGGGGCGCATCACCGTTATATCTTCATTAATTAGTCTTCTAGTGGAAAACAGCAAGCAAAGTGATGAGCAGGTCATGTAAAATTTGACGTGCCGTTTAGCCTGTGAAGTGATTCATTGCTATGAGTTCAACAGAATAATGTCCCTCGAACATTGCCGAGGGTTATTTTTATATTGATTCTAAAAGTTTTTTCTAGCGAGGCAATGCAGCTTCGTGTGCGATGCTTAGAATGGTGCCGACATCATTGAGAAGGTAGCTAATACTATCGCCTGATTCGTTCTCGTACTCTGCGACGTATTGAATTGTTTGCTGATTGTCAGTCACGGATTCAAATTCTACTATCGGCAACAGCACTCGTTCATTGCCTATCGCAGTGAGTATGGCTTGTGGTATTTCGTCTTCCTCTAATATATTTTCAAGGGACAAAAATACGCCCGTTGCATCGTAATTTGCTTCCAGGCCTTCATCACCGTTCTGCATAAAAGCGACGGCGTACTGGATGCCCTGGGCGTCTGTCGTTTCAGCGATCTCTTCTACTTCAGCACCTGGGTATTGGGCATCAAACGCTGTCTGAACTGGAGCTGGAAGTGCATCTATAATTAAACCACGGACATCAAACAAAAATACCGCCTCAGCTGAATATAAAGCCTCGACTTCCAATAGCTCATCCGCTGAAACCCCTTCAATCCCGTAGCTTACTTCACCGGCAGCAACTGATGAAAAGTCGATAACGCGGAAAATCTCTGCGGCGTTGACTTCACTAAACATGGTGGCAAAGTCCGCGGAAATGCCTTGTGGGAAGTTAGTCAGTGCAGTTTCTACTGTATCACTTGTAGATAGATTTTCTAGCGCTTCCTCATGCTCAACACGAGTAATCACCCCTGATTCTAATAGGCTAATGCTGATGCTCTGGCCCTCATCGCTTTCGAATTCCACAGCATATGAAACAGTGCCATTAGCTAAGGTAATAGACTCAAATTCTGAATCGGGTAAAGTAATGGGCAGCGCGTCAACTGTTGCCAGCACATTGCTGGGAACCTCTGCACGATCGATAATCAACTCTTCAAACAAAAACACAGCATTTGAGTTGTAGTTGGCTTCCCGCTCAATGCCAGTAGTGTCTTCCAGCAAAATGGCAATACTCGCGTTGCCGTCGACGGTTGATTGCTCCATCTCTGTGATTACAGCGCCTGGGTAACGCTGATCAACAGCCGCTTGTACATTGGCGGGAAGCCTTGTTAAAACATCATTGCGTGTAGTTTCAAGAAGACTTGCGGATGTGTCATAGCGACTTTCGAGCTCAAATGTCTCGTCATCCGACGCGCCCTCAACGCCCCAGGACACCACCCCGCCGGTGTTCGTTGTGTAATCAGTTCGGCGATAGATTTCAGCGGCAGTTGCCGTGGAATTGGACAGCGCAAAACGCGGTAGAATTTGATTTGGGAAGGCACTTACTGCTGCGTCGACAGTTTGACCTGCGATGGTGGCCGCCGATGAAGGTGCGGAATCTAAAGAGCTGTCGTCGTCGTTGCTACTGCATGCCGACAGCGCAGTGAATAAAACGCCACACAGGCTGGCGCGGATGCCTAGAGATGTCATCATTTGTATTAACTCCTAAGGATAGAGGGATTGCTACGTGATCTGCACATGTGCTTCTGTGCTGGATATAGTTTGCAACCTTATTCTGAGGGTTTGTTGATGATTAACTTAGGGTTTACTGAGGATGGTGTGAGCGAGTTGTTCGCCAAGCTTTAGCCGGCAGTGTTATGTTGTCAATGGGAACGTTAAGCAATTCTTCAGCTTGCTGGCTTAGACTTCCGGCTCATATATGTGCCATACACGAGTAATAGAGTATGAAGCTTCTCCTTGTAGAGGATTCAAAAAGACTTCGCGAAACCATTGATACCGGTTTAACCCGTTCTGGCTATGCGGTTGATTCGGTTGAGAACGGCAAGCTCGCGCTGCAGTATCTAGAGTCATTTGAATACAGCGTGATTGTTCTGGATTTGATGATTCCTGAGATCGACGGCCTTACCGTCCTTAAGCGGTTACGCAACAATGGCTGCAGATCCAGTGTTTTGATTCTTTCTGCGAAAGATCAGATCGAGGATCGCGTCACCGGGCTAGAATTGGGTGCAGACGACTATCTAATCAAACCATTTAGCTTTGATGAACTGGTCGCACGGGTGGGTGCGTTGTCCCGTCGTTACAGCGGTAGCCCCAACCCCACAATAGTGATTGGCGACTTTGAACTCAATACTTCCAGCCACACGCTTTTGTGTGATGGACAAAGTATTTCACTGACTCCATCTGAACAGCGAATATTTGAATACCTAGCGACTCGTCGCGGGCGTGTTGTTAGCGTGGGACACCTAGAGCAGCATTTGTATGATAGCGGTACTACGGTGTCAAAAAACTCACTTGAGGTGCATATCAGCTCGCTTCGCAAAAAAATTGCAAAATACACAGACCAGCCCATTATTAATACAAGGCGTGGTTTTGGCTACGTAATAGATCTTTGATATGACTTCTATCGAACAAACTCTGATCCGACGGTTATTGATTAGCCTTGGAGTAATATTTTTGGTCTTTGGGATGGTTCTTGACTACCTTGTCAGCGCTAGGTATTCACGTGAACATGATCGAGTAATTCAAGCAAAGGCGCGTTCGCTGGTAACGCTTACCAAATACATGGATGAAGGTTTGGAGCTAGACTTTGCAGATGAGTTCATGCTTGAGTTTGGGGAGCAAGCGGACCAGCCAAGCTACTTTCAGATTTGGACTCACGACGGCACCGTGCTGGAAAAATCTGATTCTCTGCGGCAGAACAATCTTAACAAGCCACTGTTCGACGATGCGGCGACACTAGCAGCAGTTAAAGTTGATCTACCTGATGGTCGCAGGGGGCGGTTAATTGGTATTCGGTTTATACCGCAAATTGAAGACGATCATTATAGCGACGAAAAAATTGCTGTAATCGCGGACCAATTGCGTCGCGAGCCTGTGATATTAGTGGTTGCAGAGGAACGTGAGAAGTTAGAATCTGCGCTTCTGACTCTGCATCTAACTCTGGCCGGTTTTGGAACACTAGCGCTACTTCTCACAACTGTGTTGGTGAGAAAAGTGATTCGATCCGGACTCACTCCGCTAAGAGAGCTTCAGGAGCAGGTTGCTCAACTAGATACGCATTCACTTGAGAAACGGCTTACGTCAAATTATTCAGTCGCTGAGCTTGAAGAAATTACTAACCAGTTTAATCAGTTGCTAGCTAGACTTGAAAGCGGATTTCTTCGAGAGAAACAGTTCTCGGGAGATGTGGCGCATGAGCTTAGAACGCCGGTTGCTGAGATAAAGGCCTTGGCGGAGGTGGCGATAAGATGGCCAGACGATGAAGCCATCAGCAGCAGATTTAACAGCGATGTATTGGGCGCTAGTATTCAAATGGAAACCACTATAAATAATCTGCTAGCTCTGGCGCGTAGTGAATCTATTTCTGAAGCGGATTGCATTGACCTGGTTGATCTTGTCTTCGAGGCAGAGTTGTCTGTGAAAAAACATAATGTCAGTTCAAGTGGAATGAAGAGGCATATCTCACTTGACGTTTCAGGCAATGTGACTATCTTTTCTGTCGCTTCGTTTGTGAAGCTCATTATTGATAATATGATTCAAAATGCAATTTTTCACAGTGAAAATGACAGCACCATTGATATTCGAATTGAATCTTCCAACGGAAAATTTACCATTTCTGCGAGTAATTTAACTAATGTGCTGGAAGAGCAAGATCTTCAGTTTATTTTTAATCGAATGTGGAGAAAAGACAAGGTTCGTCTCAATCAGGATTCGAATGCTATATCGCACGCAGGCATTGGGCTGTCTCTGGTCCATAACTATTGTAACCTTTTGGGGTACGAAACCCTTGCGACACTTTCAAATAACGTATTTACGTTAGCTGTATCGGGATCTAATCGTTCAATTGAGGCAACAGAATAAAAGTAACGCTGTGCCGGCTAATTTCGCATACGAAGTTAACGTATAAAATGCGGATAAAAGCACCAAGGCGACGGCACTGGCCTTTCTGTATATGTCAGGGGGGGCTTATGCTAAAAAATCCATGTCGAACGCAGCGAAAAGCCGCAATTGCTTAGTGGAAATTTGGTTTTATTTATTTGGCTGTTGCTGGAGTAAATAGGTTTTCTCCGCTGCTTGATTCGGCTATTGACATAGTAAAGTACGTGTCTCTGCCCGCTTCTCATTCTACATCTACAAAAAATTACTGGCAATGACATCGTCTCAAAGAAGTGGTAAACACTGAATTATTTCTGGAATAACTTATAAGTAGTGGGTTGTGCAATCAGTGCATCGTCTGCTAGCGTGTACTATTATTCAGGCTACTGGTATCTGGAAACCTAATGGATCTAACTAAATTAATTGATAGTCTGCCCAAGGCAGAGCTTCACCTGCATATCGAGGGCACCCTCGAGCCTGAACTCATGCTGCAGTTGGCTGCCCGCAACGGGGTGTCGCTTCCTTACGCGACTGTCGAAGAAGTGCAGAAGGCTTACGAGTTTGATTGTCTGCAGGATTTTCTTGATATTTATTATCTGGGTATGTCTGTATTGGTGACGGAACAGGATTTCTTT
>JALZUP010000466.1 GCA_023301505.1 Robiginitomaculum sp. | reverse complement strand
CCTAAAACCGTCGATGCACTCGTTTGGAATACTACAAAACGAAGGAAGATGACCGAATTACTCGCGACAAATAGTATTTTTGGCTCCGACTGATCCCAGAGACTAAAAAACGCCTCCTGAAAAATTCGAAAACGAATGCCGCACCACACTAAAACTGGTATAAAGCGAAATAATCAAAAATTGGGACGGGCGTATGCCTTTATACTGCTAATAGTGTACAACGCCGGCTGAAAAAAATATTTTAAACGAACGCAATAGATATTTTAGATATTTCATGACCACGAAGCTACTATTTCACCACCATATGGGTAGTGCAGAGTGGCTACAGGCTTTTCCCCAGCTGTAAAGAAGACTGGGACGTTTTTTGTTTTCGTCTTTTTTCCCCGTTCTATACTGAAACCAAGATAAATGGGAAAAAACACGAAAAAAACACGAAAAAAAAACACAAAAAAAATGATGTCAGGGTTCTTAACAGCTGGAAAAAAGCCTATCCTAACTCCCTACTGCCCATATGGCGATGAAATTGTACCCCCGTGGTCATGAAATATCTATTGCGCTCATTCATTTATTTATGTTTTGTCGTCGTTATACACTATTAGCAGTATAAAGGCATACGCCCGTCCCAAACTTTGATTATTTCGCTTTATACCAGTTTTAATGTGGTACGGCATTCGTTTTCGATTTATTCAAGAGGATTTTTTTTTTTTTTGTTGTCTCTGGGATCAGTCGGAGCCAACAATAGTATTTGTGGCTGGTCGTTCCTTCATCTTCGTGCGTTTTGTAGTGTTCCAAATGAGTGCAACGCCGGTTTTAGGTTCCACGAAAAATACCAAATGAGCAATCACAAATAGTATTTTGGCTTCGACTGAACCCAGAGACTTAAAAACGCCTCTTACAAAAAACCGGAAATGAATGCCGTACCACATTCGAACTGGTATAAAGGGAAATAATCAAAATTTAGGGACGGGCGTATGCCTTCATACTGCTAACAGTGTACAACGCCGACGGAAAACAATATTCTAATTGAGCGCATTAGATATTTCATGACCATAGCCCTACTATTTCATCATCATAGGGATAGTAGGGAGTTCGTGTAGGGTCTTTTTGCAGCTGTTCAGAACCCTGACACCTGTTTTCACCGTGTTTTTTTTCGTGTTTTTTTACCACTTATCTTTGCTGTACAGTATTATTTTCCCGCTTGTCGTGTTTTTAGAAGTTTTGCCACTTATCTGTGTTTTAGTTGGGAAAGGGGGGAAACTAAAACAAAATAAAACCAGTCTCCGTAACAGATGGGCAAAAGCCTATCATGGAATTCCAGCTTTTGTTGTTTGTTCGGTTGTCCTCATAGGCGGTTTCAACGCACGTTCAGCATCTGGTATATTGCGTGGAAATTGTATCGTGGGTGGAATCCTTCCACCGCCACCGTCCTGCTACAGGGCAGTGTCGTAGTGCGTCAAATTAACCAACATAGCAAATTCCTCAATGGAGATGTACCCACCGCGGTATTCATAGCTGACAAAATGCGAACAATGCTCTTGGTGCCCCGTAAATGAGCAGGACGTTCCCCGCACTTTGGACTAAACATACTACAATAAATAATCGTTCAAAACTAAACGGGCTGTGGGTCGACGTTCCCGAGTCACTCGCGAGTGCTGCATAGCTGAAAATAGTGTAGCAACGCGTATCGTACGCATAAGAAAAACAGTATTTGACATGCGCATACAACATAATTCCTACGAAGTCCAGAATTGACACGCACACAACAAGCTCTTGGCGCCCCACAAATGAGCTAGACGGTTTTTCTGAAGAGTGACCGTTGGTTCGTACCCCGAGTGAACAAATCAGTTTCAGCTCCTTACCTTGTGGTGCAGTATCAACCGGATAACATCCGCGGGGCTCTCAGCACGCAGCAGAAACATGTGGCATGTCTGGACTCCGTCAGTCGCGTATTCTCCCTCAACACCGGACGTCACCGACGATCTCCTTTCCAAGAAGAACTTCGCGCAGTCCTCACTCCCGAAATGCATCTTCCGCCAGTAATCCCACACGTCCTTGAACACTTTTCGCATAAGGACGATGTTCGTGTACCTGAGAGCGGAGAGGGGTGAGCATACGCGAGGCTGGGTAAGTACGTATCCTAAATGCTAGAGTTGCAGATCGCGTCGCTGCGTCCGGCAGTTCAACACAGCGCTGCCTTCAACAAGCTAGTCGCAGCTAATCGCAACACAAATAGCGAACCATAGAAACGCTTTGGAACAGGCTGGCACGATAAATGTTTGGTTTTCGCTGCTTCTGTCCTATCCAACGTCGAACATAATGTCTAGGCAACACCAACTAAACTTCAAAATACACTGCGCTCGCGACCTGTAAAATTTTACATGAAGATTCAGCCTGGCGGCGCAACTACCGCACGCAATAAACCTTGGAAGCACTTGAAATTATCTCACCGGCTTACTCCCGGTCGCTTAGCCCCAAAGACAATGCCGAACAAAACCTTCAGTTCCTCCAACGTCATGCCGGCCAACAACTCCTCCAGCGATACCCCCCCCCCCTTCTCCTCAAGAAACGTCCGC
>JALZUP010000465.1 GCA_023301505.1 Robiginitomaculum sp. | reverse complement strand
TAGTCACTTCGAAAGCCGGTTCAAAGGTTTGGTTGGGTGTGTTCACTCGTTAGAGCAAGCTTGCCGGGTATTCGGGCGGCAGAGGCGGCCTAATCTGGCGGTTAGCACAGAACTGTACCCTTAAGCTTAAGCAGGCTTACTGACAACAATTGAATTGTGGTATTCGCAAGGACGGGGTGTGTCTAAGGCATTCATGGAGGGCTCGATTTACAGTCGATATCGGTGTTTTCCGGTCACAGCTGAACCGCAAATCAGCATTATCTGAAAACTTGCATTATCTATCGAGTAGAAATTTCGTGTTTTATGCGTTTTACTATGGGTGTCTTTGTAAGATTTGCTAGCTGAAAGGCTAGCGGGTTTCTCGCTGGAGTTGCATCCAGAGAAAACCCGAGTGATAGAGTTCGGCCGGTTTGCTGAATCCAATGCTAATAAGCGTGGTGGTGGAAAACCAGAGACGTTCGATTTTCTAGGGTTTACACATATCTGTTCTCGAAGGAGAAGCGATGGAGGGTATACGGTAAAACGAATAACGATTGCAAAGCGACAGCGAGCGAAGCTCAATGAAATCAAGCAGTGGTTAAAACGGTATAGTCTACAACGTATTGCCTATCAAGGTAAGCAGCTGTCAACCATCATGCATGGAACGATAAACTACTTCGGTGTACCGGGAAACAGACCGGCACTGGGAGCGTTTAGATCAGAGATATGTAAGGCTTGGTTAAAGTCTCTAAGAAGGCGAAGCCACAAAGCGAAGAAGCTGACTTGGGCGAAGATGACTCGAGTAATAAAACAGTGGATCCCGAGTATAAGAGTAGTTCATCCGTACCCAAATCAACGGCTGTTCGTATGACTCAACATAGGAGCCGGATGCGTTAGTAGCGCACGTCCGGATCTGTGCCGAGGGAACGCTGAGTTGGTGTGTGCCACTAGCTTGTAAGTCGGCTCTCTACGGCGACTTGGAAATAGTATCCCCAGCATACCCGGACAGGCACTGGAAACGATGGGTAATCCAAAGTGCTTACTTCTCGATGAACCTTCTGAAGGTATTGCGCCGGTAATTGTTGAGCAGATCGTTGAAACTATCCTGCGACTTAAACAACAGCGATTGACAGTGGTATTGTCTGAACAGAATTTGCACTTTGCCAGACTCGTTGCGGACCGTGCGATTATTATCGAAGGCGGCGAGAAACGTTTTGACGGTACATTTGCAGAGTTTGATACACAGCCTGAAATCCAGGAAAAGTATTTGAAACTCTTTCCATACAGGCGTAAGCGAAGATGAATTTCGTCAAGTAATAGGATTGATTGTAGAAAATTGGCAGAATCCGGGCACTTATGTCGACTTAAAGTGCTACCGAAAATAACACAACTTTGCTCAGACAAACCTGTTGGCAGCCAACGCTATTTTAGAACGATTAAAGCTGAATCTAGTTGTCTTATTTGGTTTAATGGAAACAATATTATCTAGCCCAGCACAACTGGCAGTTCGTTCTTTGAACGATACGGACTGAATTTCTCCTGATACTGTTTCACGATCCCATGACATTGATAACTGCCCTCCGCCAGGTAAACGAAGACCAGTAAGCATGCCTTTGTCCCAACATTCTGGTAAAGCTGGTAATAGTATGGTCTTATGCTCATCCGATTGAACCAACATATCTAATACTGCGGCCGCAAACCCAAAGTTCGCATCTAACTGCAAAGGTGGATGCGCAGTGAGCATATTTGGATACACCCCCCCACCATCCATTAGCATCGATGTTTGTTGCGATGATACCGGCGATAACAACGCGTCAAGCTGTGCGTAAGCCTGTTCCGCATCATTCAAACGTGCCCATGACTTCGCTTTCCATGCTATAGCCCAACCAGTGCCTGACACCCCTTTTTGATCGAGTACAACACGAGCACCTTGAGCCAGGCCGGGAGTCCGAACCCAATCAATTTTATGGCCAGGAGTTACATCAAACAGCTGAGATATGTGCCTATGCGGCTCTTCTGCACCGGGTGCATCAATTCCAAATTCGCAAATAGAACCATCCTGGTTTAGCTGAAGTTCTGGTAACCGCCCAAGTGCGGTCCGAATACGCGAAAGCCTCGGATCTGTTGTTTCATTCAACAACAACGCCGCTTGCAATACAGCTTCAAATAAGCTGCGAGTGATTGAGATATCCATCGCACTTCCTTTGCATATTGAAGCGCGGTAACCATTCGGATGTAAGTAACTATTCTCTGGCGATGTAGATGGTGCTGTGGTTAGGAATTCAGGGGCATCCGGGTCATCAATTAACCAATCCAGTAGAAATTCAGCAGCTTCGGCCATGACTGGATAAGCACGTTCCTTAAGAAATATTTGATCTTGAGAGTATTGATAGTGCTCAAATAGATGCAAACATAGCCACGAACTTCCAAAGGGCCACATAGACCATGACGAACTCCCCTCAAACTCACGTCCACTGTTAAATCCAATGGGTGTAGTTAAGCGCCGATAGTCCGTCTGGTGGCACAGGACCCAACCTCCACAATCAAAATGATCACGAGCGGTTGCACGACCAGACGGTACAAGGCTTTCAACGAAGTCAATAAGAGCCATATGGCAACATGCCAACCCGCAGGCTTCAGCGATCCAATAACTCATTTCGAGGTTGATGTTGCAGGTAAAATTAGACCACCAGGGCGGCATAACCTCTTCATTCCAAATACCCTGAAGGTTGACTGGCATCGTGCCTTCGCGCGATGCCGATATCATCAAATATCTTGCGTAATTGAACATAAAAACGTCAATGGTTGGATTGTGACCTTGCTCTCCTGATCGTTCCAACGTCAGGGAAATCTGTTCATATAGTGCTTTATGAGAATTTTTATGTGTTTGAATGCACGGGACATGTGCGTCAAGTTGCTTTTTGCAAACATCGACAGGGTTTACACCATGTGCATCGGTTGCAAGCGCAATGCGCAATCGCATGTCCGCAAAATTATTCAGTGTAATCTTAGTGTCTGACTGGGTTAGTTCTGCGGTTTGAGAATCGATACACAGTACAATCGCAAACTTGCGAGACAACGGCCCGTAGTGAACTTCGTGAGTTTCAGCTGTCGCCATTTCAACGTCTTCCCATGACACTTGTTCCGGTGCATGCCCAGACAAAATGAGCCTGTTTTTGTCGACATGTACTTTGTGTAAAAGCTTAGAATCTAATCCGATAGACAGGCTTTGCAAAGAGCCAGTGGTTTGTACTTCCATGACAATTTGTTGTGCGTGTTCAGATGCGAAGTAGCGTTTTTTTACATCGGCTGATTTAACGGTTACGACCGCATCATCACACCTCAACTGACGCTCATAGAATTCGCCATCAGCGTCGTCAGACCACTCAAGCGTGACGAAGCCTGCAGGAAGATATGGTTGGGTAAACTCAACGCCTTGGGTTTTCTCCGTTAACCGCTCGGCTTCATTAACCTTACCTTCAAAGATTAACTCTCTAATTATAGACAGCGCTTGTGCAGCTTTCGGGTTTGGTCCTTTGGGCGTATGCCCTGCCCATAATGTGTCATCGTTAAGCGATAGAACTTCATGTCGGCTTTGACCATAAACCATCGCGCCAATCCGGCCATTTCCTATGGGGAAAGCTTCATTGAAGTTTTGCGCAGGAAAGTCACTGATCAGGCTATGACAACCTATGTGCACACCCTTATGCAAGGTATTCACCATAGACATAATTAGCTCCGATATTTTGTCCTGTTAAGATGAAGAAAGTGGCTTCCTGGGTGGCCCCCTCTACAGTCACCATGACAGCTACATTTGCAGCACTCATGGGTTTACTCTTTAACCCCGCCTGACGTCAGGCCATTAGTGATAAACCGCAAACCAAAGAGAACAATCAGCAATGCAGGAACAGCCAGGAGCACAAGGCTTGCGTTGTATCGGCCAATATCATCTGGTGTTGCTCCAAGGTATTCACGAAAACGCAGGACTGCTTGTGCTGCTGTGGTCATTTCTGAACTAGAGAAAAATAAGGACGGAAACAAGAAGTCCTGCATCGACCACATCATGGACAATGCGCCTATATTGATCAACGCAGGCTTACAGATAGGTACAAAAATCTCTCGCCAGATGCGCGGATGTTCAGCACCATCCATGGCCGCCGCTTCGATCAGGGATCGTGGAATTTCTTCAGCGAAGTTGCGCACTAACAGCACACCGAACGGCAAAGTCAGTGCAGCCTCAGGTAGTGCTACAGCAAGGTAGCTATCGCGTAGCCCTAATTCGCGTGTGATGAAAAACAACGGCACGAGAATTGATGTCGCAGGTACTGCAAGAAACACAAGTACAACGAAATAGGCCACGGTCTTAAATTTAAATTCGAAGATGTAGAATCCGTATCCCGCAAGCGCGGACACAATGACCACCAACAACGCGTGCATAATGGCAATGACGAATGAGTTAAAGTAAGTTCGACCCAGGCTGATACCACCAATATCATCAAAGATAACATCGGTGAAATTTTGAATGCCGTTAAATGCAAATCCGCGTACCACAGCGGCTATCAATGGTAACGCCCACAAAGCAGCCATTATGAACAAGAGGGCATACATCAACCACTTTTCACGAGGTCTGCGATACAGAAAATCTTTTGTATCTGTGCTCATGAGCGACGTCTTGTCCACAAGAGTTGGAGGGTTGCAACAACCAGGGATACGATCATGACGATCAGTGCTGCAGACGCGCCATAACCGATGTTTGTTCCAGACGTTGAAAAGCGGTAAACATAAGTACCCGCAATTTCCGTTGTTCCCGCAGGGCCTCCTTCGGTTGAGAAAAACACAATATCAAAGGCTCGAAATGACATTAGCATCGTCGAAAGGACGATGGTCCGATGAGTTCCTTTCATTAAAGGAAATAATATTTCACGCATTAGTCGTGCGGTGCGCGCTCCGTCCAAAACGGCGGCCTCCAATACAGATGTATTGATCGTCGCCAAATTCGCCGTATAGTACATCACCGGCAAACCAATCATGTAAACAAACAAGACCCCTACAACGCCGAATGCCAGCGCTGGGTCAATAAGCCAATTCAATGCAAATGCATCGAGCCCCATTGATCGAAGTGCTTCATTGAGACCACCAAATCTTGTCTCGAGAAGAACCCTGAATACTGAAGCAATTAGCGCTAGAGGCATTAAGGTTGGTAGCAAAAATATCGAATAAAGAAGTGCTTTCCCGCGAACACCCGCAGACAGCGCTACGGCAATAAAAAAACCAATGGTAAGGCCTGCACCAATCGCAATGCCGGCAAAAATGAGATTATTGATGAGTGCCGAATGAAAGTTGGGGTCTGTTAAGAGGAGCGTGAAATTGTCGAAACCGACAAAGCGTGGATTTCGTAGTGAAATCGACATACGGTGCAGGCTTGAATATATTAAAAAGCCTGTACTAAATAGATAAAAGACAGTGTAAAAGGCAATGAGAGGACCAAAGAAAAAGGCAGCATCACGCCAACTCAATTGTCGTATAAACCTGCGTTTTTTTGCCATAACTACTATTTCAACGATAAGATTGGGCGCAGCAAAAAACACTGCGCCCGGATTGTTTTAGTTGGCGTTAGAGTAGCGGCCGCTTTCCCACTCGCTTTGCAGGTAGTCAGTTTTCTTCTCTGTCGACTCATCCGACACGATTGCAGAAATGATCGCATCACCCACCGCGCCGGAGAAGTCAGAAACATTATTCCGATCACTTGTAGGGTTTAATAAAAGGTCTGAAATTTCTGCATAAGAAGCCTCGGATGCTTCTGTATTGAAAATACCCTCAGGCAATTCAAATTTCTGGGCAGACGGCACCACGAATAAAGTATCAGCCCATAAAGCAACACCAGCGCCAGCTGTTATGTATTCGATAAACTTGACTGAAAGTGCTGGATCTTTTGCGTGTGCAGGAACAGCCAATGCCACATCAATGTAAGAGCGAATAGCCGGCTTACCACCGTCGATCATTACTGGCAAACCTGACGCTACAACGTTATCTAGCGAGATGCCTTTCTCTTTGCGAAAAGGGGCTGATAACAGGCCGTTTTCCCAGGAACCTTGAATATACGCAGCAGCTTGACCGGTTTGGAAAAGCTCGGCCGCGCGGCCATAGTCAAGATCAAGCGTGTCCTTGCTGAAAATACCGTCTTCGTACGCCGATGTGATCGCATCAAACGCCGCTCTGTATTCTGCGCTGTTCCATGAGCCACCTTCGTCATAACGCACAGAATTAAAGAAGCCGGGTGATGCCTGTTCTGCAATAGTTAAAGTGATTTCATCCAAAAACCAGTTTGCGCCTGTAAAGGAATACGGAAGTACATTTGCATCATGTTTCTCTACCGCTTTGACATAGGCGGCCATGTCGGCGCGAGTTTTAGGAATCTCGACCCCCATCTCAGCTAGCATCTCACCATTGTAGTAAACAACCGCAGAGCCCAGGATACCCATTGGAGCAATATAGGCCTCACCGTCGCCAGCGAGTGAACGTGACTGCTGCAACGCCGTTTCTGATAGCAGGTCTGCTAATGGGGCCGAACCATGTTCATCAAACAACGCTGGCAGTGCCAACAAATCTGGACGCACTAATTCAACCATAGTGCCGGTCTGTACAGCAACCACATCCATTGGGTCACCAGAGGCCAAAGCAAGTGGCATACGATCTTGATAGGCTGTTGATTCAAACAGGTTTAAATTCACCTCAACACCCGGGTTTGCCGACTCAAATCCATCAATGATCTTCGCCATAACATCCTCTGATGGATACCATGTCCAGACTTCCAGCTTTGCGTCCTGCGCGGTTACCGAGCTAGCCAAAGTCAGTAGCATCGCTGCGCCTAAAATCTTAGTTTTCATTGCGTTAATACTCCAAGTAGTTGATTAATTTCCTGGGCTTAAGAGCGCCCCACTCTCTTCGTCGTACAAAAGTACATCGTTCATTTTCCCGGATAAGGTCAATGTCTGGGCAGCCAGTTCGGTATGGTCACCGGCCCACTTGGTGGTAACCGAGCCTCGGCTGTGCGAAAGCTGTGAATAATCAGTTGCTGCAGAACCGCCTTTGGGCAATACCAATTCAAAATGACAAAGTGTCTCTGCACCAAGGCCTTCTGCGGCGACGCAATTTGCTTCAAGATTAAATTCGCCAGCCTCTTTTATAAGAGCTTCTGGTCGGATAGCCATGATCATATGAGCTGGATTGGCCGTTACGCCTTGACAGGCGCAGACTTTCGAAGCAAGCCCTTCTTCTTTTAGAAAGTTCATGGGCGGCGAGCCAATGAAGGCTGCCACGAACAACGAGGCAGGCCTGCTATAAACTTCTTTCGGTGTACCAATCTGCTCAATGCGGCCAGCGTTTAGAATCATGATCCGATCAGCCATCGTCATCGCTTCAACTTGATCGTGAGTGACATATAACGTTGTAATACCAAGTTTGCGTTGAAGTCGCTTTAATTCCACTCGCATTTGTTGGCGTAACTTAGCGTCCAGATTGGACAGCGGTTCATCCATCAGGAACATCGCCGGCTCTCGCACTAATGCTCGCCCCATCGCAACCCTTTGGCGTTGGCCTCCCGAGAGTTCAGCGGGTTTTCGATCAAGATAGGGAGTGAGTTCTAATAAGTCAGCTATTTCACCGACCCTCTTGGCCTGCTCGGCTTTGGACTTTCGTGCAACGTGCATGGGGTATGCGATGTTTTTACGTACTGTCATGTGCGGATACAGCGCATAGTTCTGAAAGATCATCGCAATATTACGATCGCGTGGGTGGGTGTCTGTTACATCTTTTCCTGCAATATCAAATGCGCCGCCATCGATTGGCTCCAGACCGGAAACCGCACGAAGCAGTGTTGATTTTCCGCACCCGGAAGGACCCAGTAGAACAAAAAATTCGGCCTCTTCGACACCAAATGAAACGTTGTCCAAAGCGCGATAATCACCGTAGTACAGTTCAATATCTTGCGCCCTGAGGTGTTGTTGAGTGCTCATGCGAATGGTTCAGTGAATTTTGACGGAGTTTCGGTAGAAAGTGCTCGAAGGTTTCGCTTGTGCGAATTCAACTTTGAGGTACCAAAAAAAAGGGACGTGGTTTGGAGGTGGCTTTGGGCAAACGTAAGCGCTGCATTCGCTAAAGACATACCTCGCTGTTCTGCCTTTCTCTCAAGTCCGGCGACAGCTTTCGTGTTTGGTGAAGCGAGTGCATAACCGAAGGTTTCATCTAACTGTCGCAAACCAAAACTCACTTGACTGCCACAAACGGTTGGAATTCATAACCGACGATACTTTCTGCTTTCATCTGTATATAAAATCCTGGTTCCGTCCAGTGATCCAACCCACCAAATCGACTTCGACTATCGTGGCTTCATTGATATCCGTTGCAATGACACGCACACCCTCAGTCGCAAGCATTTCAGCTGTTGCACGTCCAACTACCTGGTTCGCTCTTGTGATTAGTACTTTTTTGTTTTTAATTTTAGACATAGAGAGCGATTGATTGAATAACGGATGTATCGATTAAATGAAATATGTATCAAATAAAACCTATCGAATCGTTTCGATTAAACTTGACAAAATATAAGAGCAATGTCAACAACATATTGAAGTTAATGATTAATATTGCATTTGTAGCGCAATATGATCAATACAACAGGTATCGAACACGTTCGATACCGTTCGATATTGATTGATTCCCAACAAACGTATAGGCTACGAAAAAACGCGGAGATGCTGATGGCCACGATTCGGGATGTCGCGCGCCTTGCTGGCGTGTCTAGCTCTACAGTGTCGCTCACATTCAACCAAAACGAGCGTGTTAGCGAGCAAACCGCACAAAAAGTTTGGGACGCAGCAAAACAACTACATTATCGTCCAAACCCCTTCGCTCAGAGCTTGAAACGAGGCCGCTCAAACCTGATCGGGATTGTAGTTGGAGATCTTTCCAACCCATTCGTCGGCTTTCTGCTTAAAAAAATTGAGCAGCTAGCGAAAAAATCTAACTACAGCGTGATCATTGCAGAATCTGATACGAACCCTGAGCAAGAGCTTGCCGTGCTAGAGCATCTTTCGGCACAAAGAGTTGCTGGTACGCTTCTATTTCCGCACGGACAAGGCGATGATTACGTAAAGTCGCTAGAAGCCTTAGACATGCCATTGGTCACCGTTGACCACAAAGTAAATGGCGCAAAGTTCGATCATATTTGCTCAGATAATCGTCTGGCAGCTTCCATGTTAACAGAACACTTGTTACGGCTTGGTCATCGGCGTATCACTCACCTGTCCGGCCCCGTACATATGTGGACAGCGTCGGAACGCATCGAGGGTTTCAGGCATACGATGCACGCATATGGCACGACCGACTTAGACATCGTAGACGGTGGTTATATGTCGGAACCTGCTTATATGAGAACAATGGAACTGCTTACTCGTAAAGAACCACCGACGGCGATTTTGGCGGCAAACAACGTTATGGCCTTAGGGTGTCTGGCTGCCGTACAAGACCTTGGATATCAATGCCCAGAAGCGGTTTCTCTTGCATCAATCGACAGCGTGCCTTGGAGCTCTGTTATTAAACCAAAACTCACCGTTGTAGAGCAGGATCCAACAAGCATTGCTGAAGCCGCCATGGGCTATTTGCTGGAACGGATCTCAGACAGATCGGACACTATCAGTGCAGCACGCCAAACGGTGCTCATGCCAAAATTTGTTTTAGGAAACTCAACAATGGCCATTTCCCCTCCCCTATAATTTAATGTCAATTCAATAATATCCAAAGGATAAACAGAGAGAACAAACACTGACAGGCATTTTAAAAAGTTGGTTTGCTAACGTTCTCGGGGGTGCACCACGATAACCACTACAGCACGATTGGAATTTTGCTGGAATAATGGACTAAACAAGGAAACATACGCGGACAGACATTTGAAAATAAGGGGCTCAGCTAAAGGTATCGCGGTAGCACCACAATAATCACTACAGCAAGATTGGATTACCTTCCCGGCCAGAAAACTAACCTAAACCAACCTGCCGAGTAACTTCAGCCGTACAGAACAATACCGGACATATATGGACGCCCCACAAAGTGTCAAGCAATAAGTTACACCTAACGCTGTAATACAGCGCATTAATAAAAGCTCTTCTCCCTCTTTCCCTAGCAAACCGCTTTTTATCAAATGAGTAGACGGGTATGTCAGACATATATTCGGCCTCAAAATGCCGGGGGATTATCCACCCCCGACGGGCCCTGATGAAAACCGACCTGGCCGCCTAAAACAGGCACTCAGTTTACCTTCAACTGCGTCCTAAACAGGCTACTCGCCAGTGCGGGTGAACCGCTTAAATCATCACTTGAAAATTCTACCCTTTGCTTTGGAATGAACCTTGTCAATCACTCACTCATAGCAAGCCATTAACTCGGAGTAAAACTACTTAACCTGATACATTTCGTTCTTCTGTAGTAACGTCCAGCACAAACGTGCAAGCCTTGCTGCTAAGGCTACGGCCGCTTTGTTGTAACCCCTTCGTGCAACTAGTGCGTTGGCCCAATTGCTTAAACGGTCGGTTTTATTTTTACACCGATAAAGTAACGCCCGTGCGCCATGCACCAACTGTTTTCTCAAGTAACGATCCCCAAATAAACAGCGACTCATTATTGGTCTTTTTGGGGGAACCACTTTGGGAATGGCCGTATCTGTTTTGCTATCTACCGCA
>JALZUP010000464.1 GCA_023301505.1 Robiginitomaculum sp. | reverse complement strand
CAAGCCCAAGATGGTGAAGACCTGACCGTAATAGCGTCGGCTATACAGGACGGGATTGTCAAAGTCGCAGATATGAATTTTGACCAGCAAGGTCGGTATTTCACCTTAATTCTGTCTCGTTTTCGCTGGGAGATAGGTGATTATGGTAAAGGGGAGCGTATTGGGGCGGCGCTGCGTATTGATAGTGTTTTATCCATACGCCTGCGCGGAATTAACCGCGCTAATCCTGACGCAGTTGCGGTTTTGCTCTCTATAGAATTTGTCCCAGAAAATGAACCGCCCGGCGGTACGCTGCGGCTTATATTTGCAGGCGGTGGTGAAATTGCCTTGCAGGTTGAATGCATTGAGGTGCTTTTATTAGATGCTAGTCCTGCGCGCGGGGGGCGAGCTAGGCCTGACCATGGGCTTGATAAGCCTGCCAATCCAGATAATGTCGCCTCATGAATGATGATCACTACATTGTAGAGCTTAATATTGACGAAGAGAGCTTGCCTGCAACCAGTCCTGATATGCTACATGAGCGCCGCGTCGCTATTTTTGACTTGCTTGAAGAAAATAGATTTCATCCGCTAGAATCTGAAAGCGGGCCATATTTAGTCAAGCTATCACTCCAAGAAAATAAGCTGATGTTTGACATTCAGCGGTCAAATGGAGCGCCGCGGCCAAGTGTATCCTTATCAATGAAGCCTTTTCGCCGTGTCGTGAAAGATTATTTCATGATTTGCGAGAGCTATCATAATGCTATCCGTACAGCTATGCCGGCTCAGATTGAAGCCATTGATATGGGGCGGCGCGGACTTCATAATGAAGGCTCACGCATGCTGACGGACGCCCTTAGAAATTCGGTGGAAATCGATTTTCAAACCTCCCGCCGACTTTTTACGCTGCTTTGCGCTCTTCATAGACGCCCTGCATAGACGTAATGCAACAGCGATATAAAATAGATAAGAGGTCAATATAATGACAAATAATAAATTGCCAGAATCTGTTCTATTTATCTGTTACCTTAATTCCATTCGCTCGCCCATAGCGGAAGGATTAATGAAAAAGCATTTTGGCGATAAAGTATATGTTGAGTCTTGCGGTCTTGAAAAAGGCGAAAGTGATGATTTGATGATCGCGATTATGAAAGAATCTGGCATTGATATGTCAGAGCATAAATCAACGAGTCTGTCTGATCTGCAAGACACTTTGTTTGACGTTGTGATTGCCTTCACAGAGGCCGCAGGCAGCGCCGCTCAGGCCATATTTGAAGGCTCTGACACGATCGTAGAGATATGGCCGACCCCTGATCCAAGCCAAGGCGCGCTTGATGTACGGGCCATTATGAATAATTACCGCGCTATACGCTCTAATATTGAACAAAGGCTGTTGCGCCGCTTTGAAACTCCAGAAAGTGGTTCTGGAAGCGCTTCAGAGAATGGTCCCGAGGCTGTGGCGTAATCTCCAAGCCTAACGGGCTGCGATAGAGCGCTTTATGGCTTTATTATTGCTTTGCTGGGACTGCAAGTTAACCCTATCATTTGCCGCAAAAACCCCTATATAGCATGCGCGAGGGTGGCATTGCCGCCTAATTATGTTTGAGTCGCGGCTTTGCCTGCGCAATTAATGAGGATTTGCTTTGGCAAAAGAAGAACTTTTAGAATTTGAAGGCGAAGTCGTTGAACTTTTGCCAAATGCGACATTTCGAGTGAAATTACTCGGCAATGATCATGAGGTCATCGCGCATACGGCTGGCAAAATGCGTAAAAACCGTATTCGCGTTCTAGCGGGTGACAAGGTCACTGTTGAAATGACGCCTTACGATTTGACAAAAGGCCGGATTACATATCGCTTTAAATAGTGAGTGTTTTTAAGGGTCTTGCCAACTCGCCTTTTGGCGATAAAGGCGGGCAGAGATAGAGGCCGACAAGACGCGCCTTATTGGCTTTGACATAAAGAGCTGTAAATATGAGCGCTGCATCCCCGATACATCCAACAGCTGCGCTTATTCTCGCGAGTGCCTCTGCGCGCCGCCGCGATTTACTGGCGCAAGTGGGGATTATTCCTAGCGCTATCATCCCAGCCGACATAGACGAGACGCCGCTGCCCGCAGAAGCTCCGCGCGCTCATGCCTTAAGGCTTGCGCGCGAAAAAGCCGCCAAAATAGCCAGTCCCAAAATAGCCAGTTCAGAGTCTTATGTGCTCGCCGCCGATACTGTCGTCGGTGTTGGACGCCGTATATTACCTAAAACGGAAAGTCGCGATCAGGCTGAAACATGTTTGCGATTGATGTCAGGCCGCGGGCACCGCGTTTATACAGGCCTCTGCGTGATTGCGCCTGATGGACGCCAACTGTCTAAAGTTTCCGAAACTCGGGTCAAGATGAAGCGGTTATCAGATGGCGAGTTATCGCGCTATCTTGATGGTGGTGAATGGAAGGGCAAGGCGGGCGGCTATGCTATACAGGGCAGCGCCGAGCAATTTATTATCTCTATCATTGGCTCTTATTCGGGTGTGGTTGGCTTGCCGCTCTATGAGACACTTACTGCGCTTACTGGGCTAGGCTTTAAACAGGTTGCTTCATCATGATGAAGTTGATTGTCGAAGCTAATATTGGCGAGACGCGGGCCGCGCTCTATAGAGGCAAAAAATGCAGCGAGCTTTATTGTGAGCGCTGGAGTGAGGCTGGACGGCCAGCCGCAGGGGATGTTTTTTCTGGACGCATTACAAAGGTTGACACATCATTATCGGCCGCCTTTGTGAATTTGGGGCAGGGCATGGATGGGTTTTTAAATTTCACCCTTGCGCCAGGCGCGCCGCGTCTGCGCGAAGGGCAAATGATACGGGTGCGTATAGGCCGCGAAGGTGAGGCTCATAAAGGCCCCTTGCTTAGCTTTATAGAGATCAGCGAGGCGCAAGCGCCTATACAAGAGCAGGGGGGAGACCTCATCTCCCGCCTAAAGGCGCTTTACCCAGATATAGTCATTCAGGCGGGGCAAGTTGATGGCTTTGACGCTGCCCTAGAGACGGATATTGCTCTTAAAGGCGGCGGCTCCATTGCGATTGAGCCGACCCGCGCAATTACGGCGATTGATGTGGATACGGGGCTAGGTAGCAATAAGAAATCTGTATCGATTGCGGCGGCAGGCGAAGCTATTCGGCAAATTAGGCTGCGCGGTATTGGCGGCTTAATCTTGATTGATTTTCCAAATTTTCGGAAGAAAAAAGACCGCGATGATATTTGGCAAACTCTAAAAGACCATTTGGATAATGATCCTGTTGAGGGGATAAAACTGGCGCCGCTTTCACGGTTTGGAACGGTTGAAATTAGCCGCCCTAAATCACGCCGTGCTCTATCGCAAATTTGTCTAAACCGTCATGGCCTGCCCACAGCCGAGACAGTCGCGCTTGGAGGCTTGCGCCAACTCGAACGTGAAGGACGCCAGCAAGGCGGGGCGCAATTAGAGCTTGGCGTGCCGCAAAATGGCTATGACTGGCTTATGGCCGATCATATTAACTGGCGCGAGCCTTTAACGCAGCGATTAGGCGCGCGCTTTACGGTTAACCCCGCTGCCACATTATATGTTTCAAGAGATCGCCCATGAGCAAGAAAGTGACGCCATTAAATCCGCCCAACCATAGCGGCTCTGACGGCATAAAGCCCAAGGCTGTCAAAAGAGGGTGCCCAGTTTGTAAAAACCCGCCCCATGACGCCTTTGCGCCTTTTTGCAGTAAGCGCTGCGCAGATGTAGATCTTGGGCGCTGGTTTAATGGGGCCTATTCTATTGCGGGGCAGGACGGGGAAGCTGTTGTGCCTGCAAATGATAGGGATGATGAGCTGGATTAATTAAATTCTGCCGCCCGCTACTTTTCGCTATAGCATGTCAAAGATGGATCGGTCGTCGACAAAGAATAAGTCGATATTCTTGGCGTCCTTATCTGATTGCGCATGGGCAAGATCAACATATGAAAAGACCGAAACGCTAAGCCCAATTTTATGATAGGCACCAACTAAGTCTCGGCTGACCATATTCACAGGGACGCAGACAGAGCCTTTTGTGGCGACAAGTATATCGCGCATTGCCCCGCTTACAACGCCGTCTATAAACCAGCCTGAGCGCTCTCCATGTATAATTTTGCGCTGTGAGCGCGCCACCTCGCCATTTACGGCTTGATAAACAATATGTTTGCTGCGGATATGGCTGTCAGGTTTGGCGCACCAATGTGACAGGCAAAGCGGCGCGGCTTTATCCAGCTCATGCATGGCATAGAGCACATCAGGGAGCCATGAGACATAAGTCACGCGCTTTTGTAGCCGATAGAGCATGATTAAGGCATAAATCGCGTCTTCAAACCCAGCATCTTTTATATCGACAAGGAAGTGAGCGTTTTTATTCCCGCTTCCAATGATTGTTTTTAGGAGCTGCTCAAAGGTTGGGAAGTGTTTAAAGTCTCCGCCTATTTGCTTGAATTTATTGTATTTTATATTGCGAATTAGGCGCTTTTTGCCCTGTTCGTCATGGGCATATTCATCGTGATAAACGATGGGTGTGCCGCACGCCGCGACACGAATATCAAATTCGAGATATTTAACCCCAAAGGCAAGGGAGGCGCGTAAGCCAGCTAGGCTGTTTTCTCGCGTGTCAAATCCGCGAAATCTGTGGGAAATAAAATCATCAATGGAAAGTGTCATAAAGCTAGCATAGGCATATTTATAGCTCGCTTCAAATCATACTCGCTCATTTGGCAAAATAAAAACCAGCCTGCATGCTCGCCCGTTTAAGGGAGCTACCGGCCTAATATGTAATCTGAGGCGCTTGTAGCTGTTCCGTTGGACGTGCTGTTTTTCTGATTTCTTATATAATCGAGAGGACTTAATTGACTGTCCTGAGAACCGTTTTGACTAGAGCCGTTTTGACTAGGGTCTTGGGATACAGAACTTTGTTGCGCCTGATTCTGTTGTGCCTGACTGAGCTGAGTTTGATTTGGTTGCGCAGGATTTGACTGCGAAGGATTCGGGAGTGATATATTTTGCGGCGCAGGTACACCATTTGCAATATCTGTGCTGTCTGTTGGTTGACCCCCTAATCCTTTTATTTGCGATAATATTTGCGCCGCAGAATGGGTTGAACCGCCTCTGATGGGGGATGTAATAGGAGCATTGTCTTGAGAGTCGCCCGAGCTTGGATCTGATGAGCTTGGATCTGATGAACTTGGGTCTGATGAGCCAGAATTTGGCGCGCTTGGGTCTGAGCTATTGGGATCAGATGCGCTGCCTTGCTGGCTGCTATCAGATGGGGCGTCGCCTGATGCGCCGCTGCCATCTGTGACTATATCTTTCACAATATCGTTCCAAGCTTCACGTTCCTCTTGTTCAAGCGCAGCATCTTGCTTGGCGGCCTCACTCGGTGTGTAAGGCGCGGAAACGGGCTCTCCAGGCATTTGCGTGGCTAATAATTTAGCGCGCTCTTTCATAAGGTGACGGCGCGAATCTTCGGGCAAAATATCAATTGGATTTTGTGGCCCCAATATAATGCCAGAGCCAGTGGAGTTACCATTGCGTATATCTTCGAAAATATCAGGCGTTTCGCTTTTCTTGCGCGAATTACGCCAATCTTCCTCGGATTGGTCTGTTTGAGTGGTGTTGGTCGGCTGTGTATCAGATGTCTGATTTGGCGTCTGATTTGGAGTCTGGCCATATGCATTTTGGCCATAAATAAGCGGCATTAGGCAAAAACTACCGATTAAAGCAGCTTTAAGACTGGCCTTGCCGAGGTGAGCTCGCAGGCGAGCGGATAATGATATTGGCATATTTTTTTCCATAATATCCCTATAGCAGAGCTAAGCTGACTAGGCCATGAATGAGCTTTTACTCAGTTTTGGCGGTTAATTTGCAATTTTTCTTACGACTCTAAAGCCAGTAAAGTCATTGCTATCGCCGCGCCTTTGCATGAGGCGCGCACTATAACGTAAATCTGCTGGGCCCGAAAACCATGACCCGCCGCGAGTCGCGCGCTGGCCACAGCTACCGCGCAAATCTGCCTCTCCATTTGCGGGGGCATCGCGTAAATTGAGCGTATTGCAATCGAGTGTCCATTCGGCCACATTGCCAATCATATCTTTGAGGCCAAATTTGTTTTGTCCTAATGTGCCAACGGGCAGGGTGCGGTCTGAAGCGGGGTCGCTACAGGCCGGATTGGCCCAGCGCACACCGCTTTCTTGATTGGCGCCATTTGCAAAGGCGCAAAGAGCCTGTTGCGAGCCGCCTATATAGGCACTGCTCTCGCCGCCGCGCGCAGCATATTCCCACTGCGCTTCACTGGGTAGGCTATAGCTATGGCCTGTTTTTTGTGACAGCCAATTTGCATATCCTTGCGCGTCATCCCAGCTAATATTGATGACAGGCCGATTGCCCGCGCCCCATCCATTATCTCTGGGCTGCGTGCTACAGCTTCCTTCGGAGACGCAGCTTTGCCATTGCGAGAATGTGACTTCATTCACCCCCATTGCGAATAGGTTTGAAAATGTAACGCTATGCTGTGGCCCCTCATTAGGCCGTGCATCAGCCTCGCCCTCTGCCGCGCCTAAATTAGCCGTGCCAGATGGAAGGGTGACCATTTGCGGACAAGTTGGGCAGTCTTGAAAGGCGCGGCCAATGGCGGGTTTTAATTGCTCTAGGGCTGCAATAGCTTGAGGAATATAGACCCCTTGCGGGTAGCTCGTCATATATTGCTCATAACTTTGCGCGCGGTTTGCCGCTTTGGCGGCGAGCCAAGCCGATTGGTCTGCAGCGGAGGCCTGTAGGGCAGCAATGCGGCTTTGCGCTTCGGCGGCATTAGGGCCAGACGGATGCTTGCTAAGATAAGTCTGATAGGCGGGGACATCATTGGCCCGCGCGGCCGCGTCCCAGTCTGCTTTTTCCTGCGCGGCGCGCTCGGCCGCATCTTTGGCAATAGCGTCCGCGCGCGCTTTCATTTGCGCTATACGCTCGCGGGCTTGGCTGGCGTGACGTCCTTCTGGCCAAGCAGCAAGGTAATCTTCATAGCCAGCAATCGTGGCGCGTTGCTCGGCTGTGGCAAAAGCGCGGTCATCATAAGCGTCAATTTCGTCTTGGGCATTATCTGCAAATTTGCCATCTGGAAAGGCGGCTAAATATTCGCGGTACCCTTCTAGCGTATCTTTTTCTAACGCGCGCAGCCATGCTTCCTCATCACTGGTCTTTTCAGGCTGGGTGGGGGGCGTGACAGGGCTTGGATCCGTTGCGGCGCTTTCTCGCCCAGAAAGCTCAGGTAATTGACTTGGCACAATAACTTTGGAGGCAAGCCAAATCGCGCCGCCTGCAATGACAATGAGTAAGATGGCAGAGATAAGCCAGCGCAAGATAGGTGCGCGCTCATCCCGCGGACCATAAGCGGAATTGTTGCTAGCTGCATTCGGGCTGCTTGGGCGGTCTGGTAGAGGGGGCTGCCACTCGGCTTTATTAGGGAGCTGCCACTCGGCGTTTTTATTGAGTGGTTTTGGCTCATTGGATGGTTCTGGCGTGTCATTCATGCGTCTTATGCCTCAGCTGTGATGGCGTTAGCGTGAGACGGCATAGCGGCTTCGCCCAAACGCAGAATTAAATTATCAAGACAATATTGGCCCGCCTCATTTAAGGCGCGCTCTTCTTTTGATTGCACGAGTGATTGCATCAAGACAAGCACAGCCGACATGACAAGGGCTACTAATGTGGTTGTAAAGGCAACGCCCAAACGGCTCGTGACCTGATAGAGAAAGTCTTCAGCTTCGGCATTGGCTGGAACCCCTGCATATTGCAGCGCAAACATAATACCCATCACTGTCCCAATAAATCCTAATGACGGGATAAGCCATGTCAGATAGCGCAGGGTTGAATAGCGCAAATCAATTTCATGCATATAAAGCTCTAATGAGCTATTTAAGACAGAAATAGCTTGGTCCGTACGTCCAGACATACGGTATTGGTCAATGGTGCGGGTGATCATGCGCGGCAAAAAGGCATGACGGCCAAAACGGCGATGCGCGACGCCGTCACGTATTTTGACAAGAAGCTCTCCATCAAGGCGTTGACCTTCTGTTGTGGGCAGATAACCACGGCGGAGCTGGCTTTGTTCTTCGCTTGCCGCGCTCCAGCGTAAATATAGTTCTCCAAAGCCGATAAATAGGGCGACCCACATGATGTTTTGCACAGTGAAAGGCCAGAATGAGGCATCCGCATCAAGCAAGATTTCTTGCAAGACAGGGGGGAACGTAAACCGCATAATTCCGATGAGGACGATCGCTGCTGCAATCGCAATCATAAAGACAAAAAGGTGCCTAACCCATCCAAGATTATTTGACTGCATAGTCTATCCTAACTGTCTGTGGAAGTTTTACAAAGTTTAGTCGCATATGCCTTTTCCCGTAGAGGCCAAAGCCATAAATTGTCCGTTATTTCTTCTAGCCAATTCTTCCATAAATTCCACTGTCCCTTGATAATCAAAATAGTTTCCGACGACAACGGTATGGATTTCTTTATTTTCGCGGTTGAGCTGGGTGATACGGCTGACAAGTGCATTGGGAGATAATCCGTCATTGGCCCGCGGATTGGGCAGGCCATCACTTACCAAAAAAATAGCCTCAGCAGGACTGCTTGACGAGAGCATTTGCGTGAAGGCATCCAGCATGGACGCTGACCCTCCAAATGAGCCCATGAGTCCTTGAATAAAGCTTTTGGCTTCTTGCTGAGAACTTGGCGTGACATTACGCAGTCCGCCTGTGCTGGGCCAAGAGGGGCGGCGCGGGCCGCTATCTGTTTGCTGAAAGCCTACAATTTTAAGTCCGTGATTATCTTGCAAAGAGTCAATAATGCGGTCTATCGCACGGGTCACTGTCTTTTCATGTCCGCCCAGACATCTATTCATATCAAGGGCAATGGCAACATCATCCTTGCTTGTATTCATGCCCAAAAAACGAAATGTAGCAAGGGTTGGTTTAGGCGCTTCGGTCGGAGCAGGGGCCTCGGCCACAGGCTCTGGAACTTTTATGGCGGGCTGCGCGGCTGCTTGCTTTTCTAAAAGTCCATTTTCTGCCGCGCGCAATTGCGCCAGTAAGTTTTGGGCTTGGCTCTCTATGTCTGAAACATTTCGCGAGGCTGCTTCGCGTTTTTTCTCAAGAGCTTTGCGTTTTTCTTCGGTTTCAACCTGACTGAGTTCGGCGGCACGCAAAAGGTCAGCAATTGCATTTTCTGGTGTGTTTTCAACAATTTCATTTTGGTAATAGGGCAGCAGAATAATTGCGAGCAAGGCAAAGGCACCCATAGAGGCGGCAAATAAATCAATGGCAGACATTGAGAACACGCCCACAGCTCTGGAGACGCGCCGCTTCATCTTGCTAGTCCTACAAAATCACCTTTGTTTTGATTGGCGAGTTCTTGTAAAAATAAGGTCAACTGCTTGTCTTGTGTATATTCACCAATGGCAACAGTGTGTATTTCCGCGCGTCCGCGATTGCGGTTTGTTATATTGACAACAATCTCGCCGGGCCGTCCATCATCTGGCGCGCCGTCACTAATGAGAAAGACAGCTTGAGGGCGTAAATTTAGAGCGCGAATTAGCGCGCTTTGCGTCGGTGTGCCTCCGCCAAATTTACGGCTAAGGCCGTCCACAAATTTTATGGCTCCATCTATGAAGGCAGGTGAACTTGCTGTGAGCTGTCCATTAGAAGGATAAGTGTCGTAAGTCGGCCCGCCCCGATAGCCTAAAATGGCGAGCTTATTATCAGGCTGTAATTGGCTGATGATTTCTTTTAATGCGGCAACGACGTTAGAGCTATGAGCGCGCATAGAGCCTGACATATCTACGACTATTAAAATATCTTTCTTTGACGTGCCAAGGCCTAAAATGGAGAAGGGAACACCCTTACCAGTACTGCGCGGCGGTTCGGGGCGGGGTATAGGTTTTGGCTCTGGCACAGGCTCTGGAGCTGTGCTGGGGATAGGGATCTCAACACTCGCCGTTTGCTTTAATAGTTCTAATATTCTGGCCTCAATTTCTGACATCTCTTGCTCTGTGGTCAGATATTGTTTGTCGAGCAGATTTATGTCGCGCTCAAGTGCTCTAATACGCGCCATTTCGGTCTGCTCTGATGAGGCGACTTCACGGCGTTTTTGCACTTGTTCTTCGAGTTCTTCAAAATTTATATCGGTGCCGCCCAAGCGGTAATAAGGAAATAAGACCAATACAATAAGGATAAAGGCACCTAATGCCGCAGCAAATAAGTCGAGAGCAGATATAGAAAAAACAGTTATATTTCTCTGGGGTGAGCGCATATTTAGTTAAGGATATATACCAGCGTTTCTAACAGACCTCGTTTTCGGGCCTCATCAGCGGCTTCATGTATGTCCTCCGACAACTCAACAGCACTACTAAGAACGCTGCGATCTATTTCGCTGTTTATAATATCATTTGACCGCGCCAATCTGCCGTCTAAATCATCCATATAGAGGGCTTCAAGATTGCTAAGATCTTCATCAAAACTTTTAAACTCAATATTATTTCGCGTGGTCAAGAGCGCAGTCTCATATGCCTGCATAGCCTGTGAGAAATTAGGATCACTTTCCGCGCCTTGGCGCATGAGTGATTCAAGCAAAATTTGGCGAAGAAAAAGGGCGTCTTCGGCGATGACGTGGTCACTCTCTTTGATGCTATTATCATAGGCTAAGAGGCTATCAATCTGACCTGTAATATTGGCAGAGCATTTTATGTTGAAATCTATGAGATGGGCCATATTGCCAATTGTCAATTCTGGCACGGCTTGGCGTAATACAGGATTAGCTATATCTTCGATAACAGTCATTATAGGCGTGTTTGCATCTATTGCGTCATCTCCATATGCCGAGAGAACGCGCTGAAAGTCAGGCGTTGCATCTAGAGCCAAATCTTGCACTAATTTATAAAATTGGTAGCGCGGCCCTGCGCCATTATTTGGAAATCCAGACATAACGGTGATGCAGAATTCCTGATCAGAGCTTGCCGCGATTGGGCGCTCCGTCTCAAGCAAATTTAAAGGTGCTAGCGCAGCATCATATAGGTCAATATTTTGCCCTATAGCTTGAGGGAGGACAGCTTGATGATCCTCTGTCGGCTCTATTTCATGGCTTATTTGAGCTTGAGCGGGTATGGCGTAGCTAAGGGCTGCGCCGATAACCGCGCCGATAATCTTGCTGGTGAGCCTGGGGGTAAATCCTAAGGTTGGCAGCGCAGGCCCCTTCATTTTATAGAGATATTTATTAAAAGAACGGGTCATCAATTTATACTCAGTGCTTTCTAATTTATCTTTAAATTAAGATGAGTGCCAAATTCATATGTGAGATTAGGGAACAATAGGGGCTATTGGAAGAGGGTTGGGCGTGACTGCAACGGGCGCAATAGGGAGCACGTGAGGCGAAAGGGGTAGAACTGTTGGCGCGATCGGGTGAGGCGAGGGAGCTGCCAGAACAGGTGCAGTTGGCGCAAGAGGCAAGGCACTAGAAGACCTATTGTGAGGCGCTAGAGGAGCTATGTTTGCTGGTCTAATGACAGGAGCCGTAATTGGAGCCGCCACAGGCGCAATAATAGGAGCTATAGGCCGCGTATTGGCTGATATGTTATAAGCTTGTGATTGCGGACTCAATTGAGCAATTGGGGCCTGACTATTAAATGGCGACGCTGCATGTGAGCCATGCGGAGCCGCTCCTTGAATTTGACCCATTTGATAGACAACAAGACGGTCTGCTCGCCCCGATATTGATTGCTTGATGACGCCATTTGGAAAGCCCGCTGAAAAATTACCTTCTAAGGCTTCACTTTGTGTAGCTTTATGAACAACCATCAAACCGGGACCATTGGCTAAGCCATTGCTGGCATAGCCATAATATTCAACATCTTCACCATTTGCGTTCGTCAAGACAGCTGCACCGCTGCCATTCGCTAAACCAGCCGTACACATACCGAGCCAAACACCGCTTATTGGATTGCCATTTGTGCCATAGGCACAGCGCGTGCCTATTTCTTGCAGGGCGCGTGTATTATCATTGTAGATCTCATTAAGTTTGGCTTGTAAGTCTTCATGGCGAATGGCTGTGATTGTCTCATTGCTATCAATTAGGCTGACCTGAATAGATGTTTGTTGTTCGAGAGCTGGAACGATTGCATCCAAATAATTGTCTGTAATTGATTTGGATAACTTATTGAGCGTGAAGGCATTCGCCCCCGCATAAACAGCCCCTTTTAACAAAATATCCGAGGCTATGCTACGCAATGCAGAGTTACAGCCCCCTGAATCGCCACAGGCTGAACCTGACGTTGCTATAATTCCAACCGCTGCAACACCACTTAATACGGCAAGGGCGGTTGAGGCGCGCTGCCTTTTTAATATGTCTTGTCTTTCTAAGATAACATCATGTTCAGCTTTTAGCATGTCACGTATCTGACCGCCCATCTCGCTATTATGTATGCCATCAAAAAGACGCAGAGATTGAACAGATAGATATTTTTGTTCTGCATCTAACATGCGTTCAGCATAACGAAAACGGGCCTGATAAGTTGGGTCGTCAGAGCCAATATAAGTCAGAGTTGCTAAGCTTTCATCAAATTCTGAAATGGCTGAGGCTCGGCCTGCTATGACAGCTTTATCAACATCAACCTCATTGAGCAGCCCAATGACGCGATTGGCAAACGCTTGCGAATAGGCCGTTTTAAACGGATCAACTGAGGCATCATCAATATAATTAAACTTAGAAATGATAGCCTCGTCTAAAACAATTCTTTCGACGGGGAGGCTTTGAATACTGTTTTCTTCATTTGAAGACATGCTGTGGGACGCTACATTTATAGTGTGGTGTCCATTAAGATATGAAACAAAGTCAAGGTCTGGATTGTCTGGTTCAAGGCGGCCACGGCGCATAATTTCGAGCGTGTTTTCTAAGCTTTCGCGGCTATTGTCAGCCGCCCCCTTAAGAAGAGGCGCACTTGCAAGTAAGACGCCTTGCGTTGCTGGAGCTGCCTGATGATTAGTCCGCACCACAACAAGGGGGGTGACTATATTGCCAAAGGTAAGGGGGTCATTTCCGATCATCTTGCTTGAATCAGGGAAAGTGTAGCTAGCAAAATCCACTGTTAAAATATTTGGCAGGCTTTCTGCTTGCGTCATTGGAGTTGACGTTAAACGCCCATCAGCACCCAGATCAATAGAGTGAGGCGAGAGTAAAACACTATGTTCAGGTAAACGGGCTGCGAGTTCTTTATAGACTGATAGTGCAAAATAATTGGATTTTAGAACAATTGAATCAGCCAGTGCGTTACTCGATATTGTCGTTACCTCGTCAGCATCTATCGCCCTGCCAATTGCTGCGTCACGAAAGGCGTCATAATAGGTTTGCTCGGCGCTATCTTCAACAAAGGCAGGATAGCGCACAACTACAAGAGGGGAGCCTATTGGGGCATTAATGGCGAGCTGTTGGGTCTGTGTCGTCGCAATTGCTGACTGTGACACGCCGCTTGGTAGGGTCGCGCACCCTGTAACTGCCGTAGCAGCTATAGACAGGCCGATAGTACAAGCTAGTTTTTTCGGCCGAGCGGAGCCTGCCCTTTTGAAAGGCGCTTCGTTAAACCGTCTAGTGCTAACTTGTCCCGTCTTGCTCACTATAAGGGCCACCTTTGCTGTGCAAATATGCTCCATAATTTGGCATATATTACGAGATTTGCATAAAATAAGCCAGATTAACAGAGCCTGAAGCGTTTTTAGGCAGTTGGTGTCACGACACTAAAGCGTGAGGGAGCATATTTATGCTCTTAATCTCTCTGTGAGGAGAGAAAATGGCGGACAGGGAGGGATTCGAACCCCCGGTGGGCGTTAACCCACGCCGGTTTTCAAGACCGGTGCTTTCAACCACTCAGCCACCTATCCGCGCTGCTTGTCATTAAAGCAAGCGGGGGATAGCAAGTGTTGCACGGTGGGGCAAGCGGGAAGGGGCGTTATTTGCGTTTTTTTATGGCTTAAGGGCAACTTATTCAAATTGTCTCATATATCTGCCAATAATCCTCTTAAAAGCCTTATTGCAAGCCTATAGCCATAATATTGCAAATATTATCCGATTGCGGGCGCAAAGCCGTCTACATTACTGCATTGTAACTGTCATTTAGGGCAGCGGCGGCGCGTTAACCTTTTATAAGGCTAAAAAATCAAGGCCTCATTAAGGGTGTTACCTAACATCAAATTAAAGACATTGTTTTATACACTGTTTCAATCCTGCTTAAGCCTTCGGCATGAAGGGCGGGCAGAAAATGTGGGCATGTAGTTGGGCATGTAATAGTTGGGTATATAATAAGGTGATGGAAATGCATAATATTTTTGGACAGGTTAAAAATGGCCGCAAATTATTGACTTTGACGGCGGCTTTAGCTGCAGGTCTAACAATGACTGCTTGTGCCACGAATTCAGCCAAGACATCTGTATTAAATCCAGCTCCAATTTCATATAAGACTGGTAATGTCGATGCAGCTAAACTCGCTCAAGTCGTTGCGCGTCCATCATCAATGCCATATATCGCCGCCCCAAATAGCTTAAACTATCCTCAGCCAAGCTACAAAGCTCCGCAGGTTGCAACGCTACCGCAAATCGCGACGCCAAAGCCAGTGGTGGTCACTCCGCCAGCTCCGCAAATCGCGGCTCAAAGCTTTGAACAAAGCGGAGTTGATACTGACCTTTATATGCATCAGCGCGTTGGCAAGCCTTATACAATTAATGGCAAAGACTATACGCCAGAACATGATCCATCATATGACGAAACGGGTGTTGCCTCTTGGTATGGCCCTAAGTTTGACGGTAAATTGACCGCAAATGGCGAGACTTATGACATGAATGGCCTATCAGCTGCTCATAAAACATTGCCGCTTAATAGTGATGTCTTTGTTACAAACCTTGAAAATGGTAAGACGTTGAAATTACGCATTAATGATCGTGGCCCCTTCGTTGATGGGCGCATTATTGATCTAAGCCAAGGCGCAGCGACCGCGCTCGGCGTCAAAGGTTTAGCTAAGGTCCGAGTTCAATATGCGGGGCCAACAGATCCAAACCTCGTCAACCGTTCGCAAGCTGCGGAGCTCAGCGTACCGCAAATTCAGGCCCCTCAAGTTCAGGTTCCACAAATAGCGCAGCCACAAATAGAGCAACCCGTAATGCCGCAAGTTGCCGAGGCTCCAGCCTATAGGCCTTTATCTGTCGTGCCTTTTGGTTCGCCAGAGGGTGTTAGTGCTCCGCAAAGCGCGCCAATTGCGCCTGCGCCGCTGCAAAATGTGCCCGTCACGCCGCGTGATGTGGATGTGCCGCCGCAAGCGCCAAGCCTAACACGTATAGCGCCTCTCGCGCCGCAAATCAGCGCGCCAAGCCGCGGGCGTCAAGAATTTACTCCGCCAGCCGATGGCGGTATAATGACCCTTACGATTAAAGGGCCAATCCATATGGCAAGTTTTGAAGGCGCTCCCCTTACATCAGGTATAAGCGCGCAAAATGTGCATTATGTCCAAGCGGCGACGTTCTCTACATTTGAACGCGCGAGTAGTGTGAAAACGGACTTATCTGCCGCTGGCAATGTCACTATTGCTGATGTTAACAGCAATGGACAAGCCTTACACCGCGTTTTAGTCGGGCCTTATAAAACCAAAGCAGAGGCCACAGATGCGCTTAGCCTGATTGGCACGTTTGGTTATGCTGACGCCCATATCACGCAGGTTTACTAGTCTGCGAGCCCATAAGGGCTTTACCTTGCTGCAAAGCTATGGAATTTAAGGGGGCATTTTGCCCCCTTTTTGATTCTACACAAGTTTTGCACATAGGATTTTATGTCTGCGTTTTCTGCCTTTAAGCCTGTTCATCTCAGCTCCTTTTTTCGCTCGGCAATTGGCCTTGCCCTGCTAAGTGTTGTGATCAGTCATATTTACGCCGCTCCTGCAGGGGCGCAGACGGATGGCTTTGTCACAGTCGCGCCTCATGTTGTGCTGCTGGATTCTGAAACAGGATTGACGCTTTTTGAAAAAGATGCGCGCAAGGCCATAGCCCCCGCTTCAATGACAAAAATCATGACGGCGGCTCTTATTTTTGACCGCATTAGAGACGGCTCAATCAATAAAGACACGATGTTTGCCGTCAGCGAAGAAGCGTGGCGGCGCGGCGGGGCGGCGTCTGGCTCCTCGACCATGTTTTTAGAGTTAGGCTCGCAAGTTAGCGTAGAAAATTTGCTACGCGGCGTCATCATTCAATCGGGCAATGATGCCTGTATTGTGCTGGCCGAAGGCATTGCAGGGTCAGAAACCGCTTTTGCTGATCTGATGACCCAGCGCGCGCATGAATTAGGCCTTAAAAGCGCAAACTTTGAAAATGCGACGGGCTGGCCGCATCCAGAGCATGAAATTAGCGCGCTTGATCTAGCCAAATTGGCGCAATATGTGATTACGCAATATCCTGAATTTTACAGCCTCTATAGTGAGCGCTCCTTTGAATGGAACGGTATTTCTCAAGCTAACCGCAATCCTCTATTGGGGCGATTTACAGGCGCAGATGGTATAAAAACGGGCTATACTGAAGTTTCTAAATATGGCCTTGTTGGCTCCGCTAAACGTGGGGGTCAACGCATTGTTATGGTCGTTAATGGCCTTGAGACAAATGCGCTACGCACAAGCGAGTCTGTCCGTATTATGCAGGCTGGATTTGAGTCCTTTAAAGTTTACGACCTATTTGAGCAAAATGATAAGGTGGGGCAAGCTCCTGTCTTTATGGGCAAGTCTGATAATGTTGACCTCATAGCGGCGGGTAATATCACGACAGGCTTTCACAGATCATTGCGAAATGATATGGTTGTAACCATCAGCTATGACGGGCCGCTAGCTGCGCCGATTGCAGCGGGAGAGAAAGTTGGGCATTTGCATGTTTCAGTGCCCGGTCAAGACAAGCAGGCATTTGATCTTCTGGCGGGGCAAAGCATAGAGCGTAAAGGGCTTTTTGGCCGCGCCATCACCTCGCTCAAACA
The DNA here is from genome assembly GCA_023301505.1 of Robiginitomaculum sp. Lineage (GTDB taxonomy): Bacteria > Pseudomonadota > Alphaproteobacteria > Caulobacterales > Maricaulaceae > Robiginitomaculum. Next base: position 4,301 of record JALZUP010000464.1, on the reverse strand, counting down.
AAAATTTGGAGGCTAGCGCTTCACTTTAGCTACGAGATAATTATGACACAGACACGCGGGAAATTTATCAGTTTTGAGGGCGGCGAAGGGGCTGGAAAATCTACTCAAGCCCAAAGACTTTGCGACGCGCTTGAGCGCAATGGATATGAGACTTTACTGACACGCGAACCGGGCGGCACATTTGGCGCAGAGGCCATTCGCGAGCTTGTTCTATCAGGCGCGCATGAGCGCTGGAGCGGTATGACTGAGCTGCTCCTTATGTATGCGGCGCGTGTTGATCATGTTGAAAAGCTGATTGAGCCAGCTCTGGCGCGCGGCGTTTGGGTGGTTTGTGACCGCTTTTCAGACTCGACACTGGCCTATCAAGGCTATGCGCGCGGGGTTGATCTGGCGCGGATTCAAGCCGTGCACGATGCCGTTATGAATGGATTTGCGCCAGATATTACCTTCTTATTCGATATTGACCCTGTCTTGTCACAAAAACGCGTTGAGCAGCGCGGAGAAGAGCTGACCCGCTTTGATACGGAAACGCTGGAATTTCACAAAGTTATTCGCGAGGCATTTTTGGATATAGCAGAAAAAAATAGTCAGCGTTTTCATGTCATTGACGGAGAAAATTCACGTGATTCCATTGCGACTGAAATATTGCGCGGCGTTGTTGATGCCTTTGATGGCGTGAAGTTTGTCTAAGCGACCAATAAAAAGAGGTGAAGCCCCTGATATAGCTGAAGCTGATATTGCGCCAGGATGCCTTCATCCCCGCCATATCTATGATCTTATCGGGCATAAAGATGCAGAGGCGCGTTTGGCGCAATCTTTTGAGAGTGGACGCATGCACCATGCGTGGCTTTTGACGGGGCCAAAAGGTGTTGGAAAAGCAACTTTAGCTTATCGATTTGCACGCACTCTGCTAGGCGGGCAGCCGCAAAGCTTGGGCCGTCTTGATGTCGCGCAAAGCGATCCCATCGCCGCGCGCATTGCTGCATTAGGACATGGGGATTTTATATTGCTACGGCGTCCATATGATTTCAAAACAAAGAAACTTCGCACTGAAATCCCTGTGGCGGAAACGCGGCGCTTGCAAGATTTTTTCTCGCGCAAATCAGCGGAAGGCGGCTGGCGGGTATGCCTAATTGATAGCGCGGATGAGCTGAATATATCTGCGGCCAATGGCGTATTAAAAACGCTTGAAGAGCCTCCAGACAAAGCTTTGCTTATCTTACTCTCATCTAGCCCCGGACGGCTATTGCCTACAATTCGTTCGCGCTGCATGAGCTTGCCATTGCGCGCTGTGCCGATAGAGCAAATTGCTGATTGGCTTATCGCACAAGGCAACCCTGCGCCATTGGCCAAGCTTGCTGCGAGCCTGTCACGCGGCGCGCCGGGAAAGGCTTTTGCTCTGGCCGAAAATGACGCCACAGTTCTGCGCCCGCTTCGCCATATTTTATCAGCGCTGCCGCAAGGTGATGGGCTGGCCGAGCATAGGCTCGCAGACGGGCTGGCATCGCCATCGGCGGGGTCTGCGCGGACATTGTTTTGGGACGCTCTGACTGATATTGTGCAGGCTCAGGCCATATATGCGAGTACGGGCCGCTGGGAGACCGCGCTAGAGCCTTTAAAGCTATCACGCCCGCAATCACATTGGCTCGCGCTTTGGGAGCGTCTGCAGGACTTGCAAAGAACAGAAGGCGCGCTGAATATGGATAAGAAAACCGTTATGCTGAGCGCGCTCGCCGCATTGCGCGCGCCGTAAAGTGAAACGCTGTGGCCGCAATGCTACAAATGAAATATTGCATGGATTTAAACAAGGAGTTCGGCCATGTGGGTGGATAGTCACGTAAATCTACACGGCGAAGCTTTCGCGGATGATCTGGATACGGTTATAGAGCAAGCGCGCAGGGCTGGAGTTGGCACAATGCTGACCATTTGCTGTAAGGTTAGCGAATTTGACGCTGTCCTTGCCGTCGCAGAGCGCTATGAGGATATATATTGTTCTGTGGGCACTCATCCACATGAGGCGCGCGAGAACCCTGACATCACAGCTCAGCAATTAATAGATTTAGCCCAGCACCCCAAAGTCATTGGGATTGGCGAAACTGGGCTTGATTTTCATTATAATTATAGCGATGCGGCGGATCAGTATAAAAACTTTGCCGCCCATATTGAGGCGTCACGGGAGACGCAATTGCCGCTGATTATTCATAGCCGCAATGCAGATGAGAAAATGGCAGAGCTACTCGAAGCCGCCCATCAAGACGGCGCTTTCCCGCATCTTTTGCACTGTTTCACTGGCGGGGCGGAGCTTGCCGCGCGCTCTGCTGCGCTTGGCGGCTATATATCCTTTTCAGGCATTTTGACATTTAAAAGCGCGGCAGATATTCGCCTCATTGCAGGGCAAGTTGATGAAGACCGTATCTTGATAGAAACGGATTGCCCATATCTTGCGCCTATGCCGCTACGCGGGCGGCGCTGTGAGCCGGCTATGGTGGTGCATACGGGCCGCAAGCTTGCTGAGCTAAAGGGCTGGAGTGAGGTGGATACGGCAGCGCGTACAAGCGAGGCCTTTTTCAATCTTTTCAAAAAGGCTCAAAAACCCCCAAAGCCCCCAAAGCCTGAAGGGGCCGCCTAATGAGTGACCTAATAGGAGAGCATTACCGCGTCACTATATTGGGCTGCGGATCTTCAGGCGGCGTGCCGCGCGCAAATGGAGATTGGGGCATTTGCGATCCAAATGAGCCCAAAAACACACGCCTGCGCTGTTCGCTTTTGGTTGATTATTGGCAAGGGGAGCGGGGCGCAGCCCTCCCGCCTGCGCAAGAGCGCACAACGGTTTTAATAGATACGTCACCTGATTTACGCGCTCAGCTATTGCAAACGCAAACGCGCCGCCTTGACGCCGTCTTATTGACCCATGATCACGCAGATCAAACCCATGGCATAGATGATTTGCGCGCAATTGCTTATTCGATGCGGCGTCTCATACCGACCCATATGGACGCGCCAACATTTGACAGTATCGATAATAAATTCGGCTATTGTTTTGCCACGCCAGATGGACGGGATCATCCGCCTATATTGGAGCATCAAACTTTGCTGGAGGATAAAAAACCTCTTACTATCAAGGGGAAGGGCGGAGATATTAAATTTATTCCGCTATTGCTCTCTCATGGCAGCGGCCCATCTTTGGGCTTTCGCTTTGGCCCTGTGAGCTACGCGCCAGATGTTGTTGAAATAGGCGATGCCACGCTTGAGGCTATGACGGGTACTGATACGCTCATCATAGATAGTCTACGTTATCATCAGCATCCAACTCATGCCCATGCAGATCGCGCGCTTATGTGGGCGGCGCGCTGCCAAGCCCGCCAAACAGTGATGACAAATTTGCATATTGATATGGATTACAGCACATTAAAGGCGGAATTGCCGCCCGCATGCACACCAGCATATGACTTTATGCAATTGAATTTATTCATAAAATAGCTCTGCAAGTAGCTCTACTGTGTCATTTGAGGCAAAATGAACTATTGATTGGTTTCGCTGTCTTTATCGCGCTGTGCGCCTTTTTTCGCCAGCCATGCAAAGCTATAAATTGATAGCATTATCAGGGCGACAACAGCTGCAAAAAGGACAGGATTGCTAAGAATACGCCGCATTCCAAGGCCAAAATCTGCTTGGCTTAAAACATAGCCAATAAAGATGAAAATAGCGATCATCACGCATAAAACAGCAAATGAGCCTAAATCTTTGGCATGTTTACCCGTACGCGAAATTTCCGGTGAAATACGGTCAATAACAACCTCAATGGCCGTATTAATCGCCTCAACCGAGATGAGCAGGCAGAATAACATCAAGGTAATTATGAGTTTTTGAACGCTCACGCCAAGATAGATAAATGTCAAAAACACCCAAGCGGCCCCGTAAAACTCTAGCCGCGCTGCAAATTCATTTTGCATAAGAAAAACAAAGCCATCCAGCGAATAGGTAAGGGCATTTTTCACTTGGCGAATGACTTTGAGCATAATAATTATATGTCTGACGTGATTTAAAGGATGTAAGCAAGTCTACGCATAATTCCTATCCACCTGCAAGTCATAGCTTACTAAGTCAATAGTAAGGCAGATAAATAGCCATAATCATTATTTCTCATAATAATCATTATGCGACTTTGCGCCGAATTTTACGGCGCATTAAACACGTTGTGCGTTTTCAAAGTTATTTAGATTTCTTTTCAATGTTCCCTTTTATCGATAAAGTACGTCTAACTATCTCTGAAATTTTTCAGAGATAGTTAGACGTAGTAG
>JALZUP010000463.1 GCA_023301505.1 Robiginitomaculum sp. | reverse complement strand
GCTCGCGCACGCGCTGATCAATAATCACAGTGATCGCCAGCACATGAAGCGCATAGTCAAACTCTACGGAAATCTCGGACATATTAAAAGTAACACCTATTTGAATTGACGCCCCAACAACGCCAGTTCGCTCCCTTATTAGCCTAAAACAGGCCAAACTAAAAGATGTGTTTTAATTATAACAAAGCTTGATTGTTCTCAATCGAGTTAAGAGAGAGAATTAAAGCACCCAATTAAGCTGGAAAGCTCTTGCTTTTAGCCCGATTAGCCCCATCTGAGAAGATGACCGACTTGTAATCTACTGCTCACCTTTTGGCAGCCTTAAGGTCGATAATTATGATGTATATTACGGAGACTTATCATATGAAACACTTACTGCTTACGGCGAGTCTGGCGGCCATGACCGCTTTTTCAGCTATGCCTGCACAAGCTCAATTACGTCTACCGGGCTTCATATCGAGCAGCTCAAGCGAAGGCATGGTGGTTGATGAGCGGGGTGTATTGACCATGGCGCCCTTATTGGAGCGTACAACGCCCGCCGTCGTTAATATTGCGGTCACGACCACAGTACGCGGACGCTCTCAATCTAACCCTCTTCTTGATGATCCCTTTTTCCGCCGCTTCTTTGACCCTGATGGCGAGGGCGACACGGCCCCCTCCCCGCGCGAGCGCCAAGCCACAAGCGCAGGGTCAGGCGTTATTATTGATGCTAGAAAAGGCTATGTGTTGTCCAACCATCACGTCATTGAGGATGCCGATGAGGTCAATATAACCTTGAAAGATGGGCGCGTGGTCACGGCACAAGTACTGGGCAGCGACAGCAAGACCGACATTGCCCTATTGCAAATTGAGTCCAGCAACCTTACCGCCCTCAGCTTAGCAAATTCCGACGACACTAAGGTCGGTGATTATGTTATCGCTATCGGCAACCCCTTTGGTCTTGGCCAAACGGTCACCTCTGGCATTGTGTCAGCCTTAGGACGCGGGGGCATTAGCGCCGACGGTTATGAAGACTTCATTCAGACAGATGCCTCCATCAATCCTGGAAATTCTGGCGGCGCGCTCATTAATACAAAAGGCGAGCTGATTGGTATTAATACCGCCATCATTTCTCGCTCTGGCAGCAGTGCTGGGGTGGGCTTTGCTGTACCCGCAAATATTGCATCCAAAGTCGTAGATCAGCTCTCAAAATATGGTGAAGTGCGGCGCGGACGTATTGGCGTCATCATCCAAGATCTCACTGCTGACCTATCTGACGCGCTTGATCTGAGCGTAAGCAAAGGCGCGCTTGTCTCCCAAGTCCAAGAGGATAGCCCCGCCGAAGAAGCAGGCCTAAAATCTGGCGATATTATTATCGCCTTTAACGGGGAGAGCGTTGAAGGATCGCGCGACATTCGCAATGCCGTTGGCTTTGTTGAGCGCGGCACGCGAAATGATATTACCTATATTCGCGATGGTCGCCGCAATACTGTAAAGATCAATGTCGAAGAAGCTCCCGCTGAGGACGAAGAAGATGGAAGCGCGCCTAGTGATGCGTCTAATGATAATTTTAGCTCTACGCGTGAGGGCTTTAGAGGCGCTAGCCTAAGCGATTTTCCAGATGATGTAGAGATTAGCGGCGGCAATGAAGGCGTCTATATCCAAGACGTTGAAAATGGCAGCAAGGCCTATGATGCAGGCCTGCGCGGCGGCGATGTTATCCGCGCCGTCAACCGCAAAGACGTGGCTGACCTTGAAGCTTTTCAGAATATAATAGACGACAATAATGGCGTCTTAGCCCTGACGGTACAGCGTGGCCGCTCTCAGCTTTTCGTGGCTATAAAATAGAACACGGCCCCGTCAAACAAACAAAAAATGCCCCGTCGATGACGGGGCATTTTTCTTTTAATAACAGTGACTTATCTAAAGAGCTTAAGAGACAATCTAAAGCGTAACAAGTTCCTCGGCTGCTGTTGGATGAACCGCGCAGGTGGCATCAAACTGGGCTTTAGTCAGCTTGGCTTTGACCGCAATGCCAACAGCTTGAATAATCTCTGCCGCGTCATCGCCAACAATATGACATCCAACGACTGTCTCGCGGCGACCCTCTGTGATTAGCTTCATAAAGTATTTTTGCGGCGCGCCAGATAAGGTGTTTTTCATCGGCTTAAATGAGCTCGTATAGACTTTGATCTTACGGCCCTCATCATTGGCTTGCTGTTCAGTAATCCCTACAGTTCCCACCGCTGGACGGGTGAAAACGGCGCTAGCAATATTGCTATGATCATAGGCTGTAGGGTTATTTTTATAGACCGTTTCCACAAAGGCATTGCCCTCACGAATAGCCACAGGGGTTAAGTTCACACGGTTAGTGACATCCCCGACAGCGTAAATATTTGCCGTGGTTGATTGCGAATATTCATCGACAATAACAGCGCCCTTATCATCCGTTTTCACGCCCGCTTTTTCAAGGCCAAGCCCGCTTGTATGCGGCACACGTCCCGTCGCCATCATCACCAGATCCGTGCCAATTTGGCTGCCATCATCCATCGTGACTTTATAGCCGCCGCCGACCTCTTTGATCTCTTTGGGGCTGGCTCCAAAAATAAGTTTTATGCCATTTTGCTCTTGCAGCTCTCCAACTTTTTCGCGCACATCCGCGTCAAAGCCCTTAAGCAGCGCGTCCCCGCGATAAGCCTGAGTGACGCTCACACCCATCCCTGCAAAAATGCCTGCAAATTCACACGCAATATAACCGCCGCCAATCACCAATATCCGCTCAGGCAATTTATCAAGCAGGAAGGCATCATTGGAATCAATGGCATATTCTGAGCCTTTAATATTGGGCGCCCAAGGTTGTCCGCCCACCGCAATCAATATTGTCTTCGCGGTGACTTTTTTGCCGCTCTGTTTCAAAATAACCGTATTTTTGTCGACAAATTCCGCGCGGTCTTGGAAAAATGTGACATCATTTTTATTCATTATGCCCTCATAAATTCCAGACAAACGCAGGGTTTCAGCTTGGATATTGTCGCGCAAAACCGTCCAATCAAAAGACACATCGCCAGATATGTTCCAGCCAAATTTTTTCGACTTTTTAATGGAGTCGCCAAAATCTGCACCGTAAACGAGAAATTTCTTGGGCACGCAGCCGCGCACCACGCAGGTACCACCAGCACGATATTCTTCCGCGCAAGCTACCTTTTTCCCAGCTTGAGCGGCCAAGCGCGCCGAACGCACCCCGCCAGAACCCGCGCCAATAACAAAAAGGTCAAAATCATATATGCTCATGGCTTACTCTTTATATTTTTAATTAAATGGGATTATCTATTAACATCTAAGTTAGCTTAAGTTCCATCACTTTCGCATGATCATCTTCGCCGACAATAATCATAGTCGCCAGATCAATGAATAAGCCATGCTCCATCACGCCCGGAATTTGCGACAGCGCCAAAGCCGTTTGCACGGGATTTTTAATAAGCTCACAGGCGCAATCAAGAATATAGTGCCCGCCATCAGTAATAAGCGGCCCTGTTTTATCGGCATTTTGGCGCAAGGTTGTCTGCCCATATTTACAGCCGCTCTCTATCAGAGCTGTAAAAATTTTCTCCGCGGTCAGAGCCATACCAAAAGGGTCAACCTCTATGGGCAGTGGAAAATCTCCCAACTGTTTTTTCAGCTTTGAGCCATCCACAATCACAGCCATACGGTCAGAGGCATGGGCAATAATCTTCTCGCGCAGCAGGCACGCCCCCCCGCCTTTAATTAAGTTGAAATCTGGATCAACTTCATCTGCCCCATCAATTGTGAGATGGATTTTCTCAACTTTGTCTGGCTCAACCAAGGGCACGCCATGCTTTTTCGCACAGGCCGCCGTTGCCGCAGAGGTCGGCACGCCGCGCACATCCATGCCTTGGCGCACCCGCTTGCCTAAATCAGCAATGAATATCTCGGCTGTGGATCCAGATCCCAGCCCCAAAACCATGCCATCTTCAACCAACTCCATCGCGGCATAGGCTGCATTTTTCTTTGCCTGAGACATATGAGCTTCCTTAAGACTTGCTTTTGCGTTTAGCTTTAGCTGCGCGGTACCGCACTGCCCAGCCCTCCTTATGAACTTGATCAGCGCGGGCAACGGCGAGCGCATTATCAGGAACATCTTTTGTTATAACGCCCCCGCTCCCCAAATAGGCCCCGCTCCCGATTGTCACCGGCGCAACAAGCGAGCTATTTGTGCCAATAAAGGCGCCTTCACCGATTACGGTTTTATGCTTATCATAGCCATCATAATTACAAGTAATCGTGCCTGCGCCCACATTCACGCGCGGGCCTAATTCAGCGTCGCCAATATAGGACAAATGATTGATTTTAGCGCCTTTGCCGACTTTTGCCTTTTTAACTTCAACAAAATTTCCAGCCTTACTGCCCTCGCCCATATCCGCGCCGGGGCGCAGACGTGCAAAGGGGCCAATATTTGCGCCCTTGCCAATGCGCGCGCCCTCAAGATGGCAAAAAGGATGGATGATGGCGTCTTCGCCAACGCTAACCCCTGGGCCAAACACAACATTTGCGCCCACATCCGCATCGCCTTCAATAACTGTGTCAAAACTAAAATAAATACTGGACGGATCGCGCAGGGTAACGCCTTTGGCCAGCATATCCGCGCGCATGCGGCTCTGAAAAGCTGTCTCCGCCAGCGCCAAATCGGCGCGGCTATTTACGCCTAAAACTTCATCAGGATCACTCGCTGTCACGGCGGCCACTTTTTTGCCAAGCCTTTGCGCGATTTCCACAACATCAGTCAGGTAATATTCGCCCTTGGCATTATCATTGGTCACATGGGCCAAGGCCTCATAAAGCACATCTTTGCGCGCCGCCATAATCCCGCTATTGCACAGGCGCACAGCAAGCTCTTTGGGGCTGGCTTCCTTGGCTTCAACGATTTTCTCAAGCGCGCCATCTTTGACAATCAAACGCCCATAAGCGCCCGGCTCTTCTGGCTCAAACCCTAATACGGCAACATCAGCTCCGCTGGCTAAAGCCTCAAAAACAGCGCCTAAAGTTTGCGCGCGAATAAGCGGGGCATCGGCGCATAACACAATGACATAACCGTCAAAACCAGCCAAAGCATCTTTGGCGCATAGCACAGCATGTCCCGTGCCTTCTTGCGGCTCTTGGATGGCGATTGACGCGCCTAATGTTTCGGCGGCGGCGCGCACATCCTGATTATGCTCTCCCACAACTGTGACGATCTTATCCGCGCCCGCCTCTCGCGCCAAAGCATCAACCCAGCCAATCAGGCTACGTCCGCCAATGGCATGTAAGACTTTAGATTTTTTAGACTTCATGCGAGTTGATTTACCCGCAGCTAAGATAATAGCCGCGCGGGATGTTGCAGCATGCGCGGAAGAAGAATTGGCCATATTATGCTCTTAACTATGATTCGATGCGTGATGGTCTTGCTTTTAACTGATGGACTGGCAAAACGCATCAAATGATTCACACAAGAGTAAGCGCAAAAGGCAATGCCATTGGCAATAGCTTTAACATGAGGCAGTTAGGTTTAATATGAGTGATTTTGAAAATATTTCTGTTGTGTTTGACCTAGACGGAACCCTTGTAGATACGGCGCGCGACTTGCTGCGCGTGCTCAACGAATCCATTGCCCTCGACGGACTTAAACCTGTTGATTATCAGGCTTTAAAAAAATTGGTTGGATATGGCTCTCGCGCGCTTATTGAGCGCGCTTATGCCGATGCGCGCACCCCTCTGAGCTCTGAGCGCTGCGACGCGGTTCAAAAAGATTTTCTGACCCGTTATGCTGATGACATTGCCCAGCTCAGTGTGCCTTATCCTGGCGTGATAGAGGTTCTGACCCAGCTCAAAGATAACGGGGCGCGCCTATCTGTTTGCACGAATAAGCCCGGCTATCTCGCGCGGCCTCTTTTAGACGCTCTATCTATGACGCATTTTTTCGACCGCATTATCGGGTCAGATGATACGCCAGAAAAAAAACCTGCTGCCGGACATATTTTCCATGCAGCAGGTCATAAGGGTATTTCGCCAATCGTAATGGTCGGCGACTCCGCGCCAGATGTGAACGCAGCAAAGGCAGCCAAAGCGGCCAGCATTGTCATGACATATGGCTATAGTCCCGTCCCGCCAGAAAAACTCGGCGCGGATAAGGTGCTGAGCAGCTTCAAAGAGCTGCCACAGACTATATTGGAATTAACGCCTTAGATTATGCGAAGTTCTCTTTGGAGCGCGTTGGCACGCCATTAATTAGATTTGAACGCACATCGGTGCGCGCAGAGCGCATGGACGGCAAAAAGCCACCTTGAACCAAATCGACCTGAACATTATGTCCGCGTTCAGCCCAATAGGCCTCGATCTTTTCTTTAATCCGAACGGCACCATCTTTTGTACAATAATCACCAGTCATAAAACCTCGCTTACTCAAGAAAACAACAGCTTCGTCCCTTAAGCTGGGGGCTACCTGCCCTCACTATTAAGATAAGCATCTCACACAAATTTTCAATTCAAATTATAGGTTTTACATATTATAAATTTGTAATCTTGGCGAAAAGCAATTGTCAGCTTTTATTCATAAACGCTGTGATACATTGAAATTTAAGGCTGTAATTAGACATATTTGTATTATTTCTACATTTATTGCCATTCCAACCTGCTTTTCAACATAGATTTATTATTAGTTTAACCTATAAACACTCTTAGGAGGATTTATAATGGATGATGTAGGAAGACGCATAAAACGAGCGCGGCAACAAAAAGGCCTATCACAGCAGGCCCTAGCCGATCTAACCCATGTCAGTCAGCCAACCGTCGCCAATTGGGAAAAGGGCAGCCACGCCCCCCGCCACAAAGCCTTAGGCAAACTCTCTCATA
>JALZUP010000462.1 GCA_023301505.1 Robiginitomaculum sp. | reverse complement strand
GCCGAGTACAAGCACAAGACGTTTGGTGAGTACAGTGAGGTGGTCTCCCTTGATACCTACGGTAACAAGGTGGCAGTTACTAGAGAGATGATCATTAATGATGATCTGGGTGCGTTTACCGACATTGCTACTCGCATGGGCCGCATGGCTAAGCGAACCGTTGCCGGCAAGGTGTTCGATGTTTTTGCGGCTAACCCATTGATGAATGACGGTAATGCATGGCTCTCAGCGGCTCACGGCAATGTTAAGTCAGAAGGGCGTGCGCTTAGCACTGAGAGTGTTGATGCTGCGCTGACAGCTATGGCTTTAAACAAGGGCCGCAACGCTGACAACGATTCAATGCAGCCTCTGAATATCATTCCCAACATTCTGTTGGTGCCGATGGCATTGCGCTCACGTGCAATGACTGTTATGCAAGCAGAGTACCGAGTGCATGAAGGCGCAACGGATAGCAGCCGCGATCCGAACACAGTGCGCAACGCAATGCAGGTTATCGCTGATCCACGACTGGATGCAATATCAGCGGTAAATTGGTTCATGATCTCTAGCGAGATGGCACCGATTGAGCGCTCCTACCTAGATGGTCAGCAAGAGCCGTACCTTGATTCGATTCAAGGTTGGGACATCGACGGCACGGAGTTCAAAATACGTCTCGACTTTGGCGTGGCTCCAGTTGAGTACACATCCATTTACCGCCAGACCGGCGCGTAAGTTACACCCATCGGTACCGGTCACAACGACCGGTACATCTAAGGAACCTAAACCATGAAGAACTATTCATACGATGGCAACACCATCAACCTGACGAACAGCACACCTGACACGATGCCAGGCGGTGCTGTGGTTGATTTGGGCAACGGCTGGTTCGCCATTCCAGTTGCAGATATACCCTCGGGCGGCTACGGTGCGGCTGCTCAATGTGGCGCGTTTAAATTCTCAGTGCCAAGCACTGTGACGTTAGACGCAGCCGCTGACTTCACTTATGACATTGCAACGCAGGAATATTCTGCTACCGCCGCTGTCATCGGTCGAGTCATGGAGCAAACAGGCAACACGGTACACGTGCTGCTTAATTCTATGTCTGGCGGCGTGCGGTAACGTATGTTGCAAATTGAGAGCCCAGCCGATCGCGCGGGGCTCTTTTTTGATGGTGCAGATGAGGCCTTGTTTGCTCAGGTTCCTGATGCGCGTGATGAGCAGGGTGCCGTCATAGTGATGGTTGAGCGAATTGTTCCTTGTCGGTTTGATCGTTCATATCAAGTGATTAATGGCCATGAGGGTTATCGTCCTGTGATGCTGTGTCAGGACACTGATCTGGCATACATAAAAAAGGATCACAGCGTGGTCTTGAAAGGCCATGTATGGAGTATTGCCGAGCGCCAGCCCGATGGGCTTGGATTGACACTGTGTTTAATAAAGCACTTAGGCCGGTTTTCGTATGCCAATGCTGCGACCACTAGCCCAGCCTATCCCTACACCGTCAGCGCTTTTATCGACACTGGCGCGACCTACACAAACTAGTGAGAACCTAATGAGCTTTGTCAGAATCTATGCCGTCATCGAGTCGGCTGAGCGATCTGCTGCGCCTGTTGCATTTGAAACAGAGCGCGGCTCCGTCATCGTGTCTCTCAGACAGGGGGGCAATCTAGCGTTCAACGATGTGACAGCTGGTCACCTGATGTATCAAGATGTGTTTTTGTTACGCTACAAGCGACAGGCATTCACGCAGCTTGATGAAGTGCCAGAGGTTGATGAGCTTGTAGCTGATGAAAGCTATCCCGGACTCGAGGACGCGATCGAGTGGGCCAACGATCCAGAAACCACAGACGAACAGCTACAGGGCTATCTGGCTGATGTGGCGAATGAGGACGATCGCACCAGAAAGCGCTCAACCCATGTAGCCAAAATCGTCGAGTACGTAGAAGCTCAAGACCAAGACTAGGCGTGCGCATCAACGTCGATTTCGACACTCGAGCGGTGTTGAGGGATATGCGTGTGCGTGTACCAGATATTGCCAGAAAGGCCCAGATAACGGCGGTAAATAAAACGGCTGCAAAGATACAGACGCAGTTCAGGAGAGAGTTATCAGGCGAAACAGGGATTAAACAAAAGGAATTTAAGTCTCAGGTTAAGCTATTTAAAGCCACTGCCCGAAATCGTCGAGCGCGAGTGTGGTTTGGCAGACGCCGAGGCATTCGCTTGAAACGCCTGGTCAATTCTCCTTCGTCAAAGTTTGACGATTTAGCACGAGGCACTTTGCACGGTCGCTCTGGTGCAGATGCATTTCAAGCTACTGTGAGAACGGGCAGTGGTAATTCAGGCTCATCTATTGGATTCTTTGTTAGGAAAGGCCGAGGCCGGCTACCGATTAGCCAGGTACGTGTCAGGTTCAACGATAACGAGATAGCACCTGACGCGCTGAACAGGGCAGGCAGCAGAGTTGGACCAGAAGAGTACCGCGTTCAGTTTGCTAGAGATATGGATCGCAGGCTCCGAAACACCGCCAGCGCAGCACGTCGTAGCAGGTCCAGACGATGATCAAAGACGAAATATGTCCAGCAGCAACGCAGATAGTTGACTACCTAAAGGTTGTGCTGGGGGTGATTGGCCTGCCAGTCGGCGAATCGCCAGACGCACACGTTGAGCGTGAAGTTAATTCACACATAAACATACGTGTGATTGACGACACCGCATTCGATGAATGGACCTCACTGGATGCTGAAGGCCGCTCGCTCGAAGTGGATATCGAAATCCGAGTAAAAGATCGCAGCACCAGTTACAAAGAGGCGAAAGCGATCGCTGCGCAAATAGAGCAGCTGCTACTTACTAGAAACGGCTCACATTTTATAGGCGGTGGCCGAATAAGGGCAGAACGCGTCGTGGAGCCAACTAATTCAGATCGAGAGGGAGATCAGTCGTACACGATGCTCCCTGTTCAATATTCATTTTTACATCGCCTTGCAAAAGGCTCACCCCAGACTATTAAATAACAGGACAGAACAGAACAATGGGAATTCTCGAGGTAGGCCGCACCCACATTGAAATTCAAGATACCGCAAACGCACCGCGTGTGCGTGTTGCAGAGGTCCGTGGGTGGTCAGATACATCAGCCAGTAGTGAGTCTGATACATCCATCATTGGCAATTTGGACTCATCAGGTAAGAACATAAAGCGCTCCACTGCAGGCTCTGCTCAGAACGCTCTGACATTAACCGCCTACTTTGACACCACTGATACGGCTCAGCTTTCACTGAGAGCCGGGAAAAAGTTTTTCCGAGCGTTCATTGTTGAGGATGATGTGGATCGCGTCACCTACGACACTTGCGAAGTTCTCAGCCGAAATAAGAACGGCACTGAAATCGACGGTCTTGTGGGAATGGATCTGAGTATCACGGTTAATGGTGACATTAATGATTCGCCTGCAGCCGCACAGCCTGCTGACGATTCGCCTGCTGACGAGACGTAGATCATGACGCCAACAGACGATCAGGTTGAGCAATTTGCAGCTCAGACAGAATCACAGGACGAAGCGCCAGTCTCAGCCATTGAGCGTGAAGAGGGCAAGCCTAAGTATTTGCAGCTGTCAGCTACTGAGCTGAACAAAATGGCGACCAAGGAGTGGCGCGAGCAGTCAGCAATCAGAGGTCCAGTCATCGTTCCAGAGTGGGGTGATGCTGCACTTTTTTGCAAACGATTGTCATATCTGGAGCAGCAAGAGCTTATTGAGATATATCGAGAGCATGGGTTCATCGGTGCGTTCTGTTATCGCACTCTGAATAGTGATGCTCAACGAATATTCTCCTCTGTTTCGATGTTCATCGAAAGCATGCAGCAGCGCTGGAACCCGGCTGTTATTGAGCGAGTTGTGAATGAGTTTGCCGTGCTATCCCGAACGCAACTCACGGATAAAGAGTTGGGAAACTGATCTCGGTCGATCGCCATTTGATGCGCCAATTCATTGCAGCCGATGACTTCAACATGACAGTGTTGGGTGGTAGTTGTGCGGCTGAGATGAGTGCGATCGAGCGGCGTATGTGGCCAAGTTTCAGAAAGATTCGCAAAAACGCAGAAGCACAAGCGAGAAAACGCAACGATGCCTAGATCACGCTCGTCCGCAAACTATGAAATAACGGCGTCAGATCGAACACGCGCTGGTGTGGCATCAGCAACCAACAGCTTACGATCACTTGATAGTGTTGCCGCACGGCTAGGGGTTAGCTTCTCGCTGCTTAGTGCGGCGGGAGCGGCGGCTCCAGGGTTGATCATATCGGCTAACGCCCCATTGATAGATCAAATGGGCAAGCTGGCAACGCAGACAGGCGCATCGGTTGAGTTCATTCAGGCATACCGGCGTGAGGCTGCACTGGCTGGTATTGAGTCTGGCACGTTTGACAAAGCCATTGAAAAGATGGCTCGGAGAATTGCCGAGGCATCAGTAGGGCTGGGAGAGGCTAGAGGCTCGCTTGATGAGCTTGGGCTGTCAGCTGTTGATCTTTCGCAGCTCAACATCGAAGAACAGTTTAATCAGATTTCAACGGCCATTGAAGGGCTGGCCAACCAAGGTGATCGAGCAAGAATAGCTTCAAAGGTTTTTGATGTTGAAGGTGTGAGCCTTATTCGGGCCAGTGCCGAGGGAATTCAAGACGCCAAAGAACAAATGATAGGTCTTGGCATTGCTCTCGACGAAGCAGACGTCAGAGGCGTTGAAGCCATGAACGATGCTATGTTCTTGCTTCAGAACAGCACATCCCAAGCAGCTCAAATATTCACCGCGCAAATGGCGCCAGCAATCACAGGTGTCATTACACAGATCTTTGGTGCGCAGGACAGCATGTCCGGGTTACGTGATACCTCGTTAACCGCTGCAGATGTTTTTGTGGGTGTTGTGGGTGCTATTGGCAATAGCGTAGAGGGTCTTGATAATGTGTTCGACTCGGTAGGAATTGGGCTTCAATTTCTTAATGTACAAGCCGCGAAAGTTACCGACTTTCTTGATGATAGCGAAGAATCTGCCAGAGCTCTGGCAGACGCTGCAGACAATTTGCAGCAGCTACAGGACAACCTGGCAGGCCAAACCGGTGATGCAACGTTCTGGACTCAGCTGGAAGGCCAAGTGGAGTCAGCACGAGAAGCTGCACGACAAGCCGCCAAAGAGTCAGACGATATTCGCGCGCGGCTTGCGGCCAACGTCGGAATTGACATCCAACTGCCAACGCTGACAACCAGTACAGCCGCACCAACTGACACCGCTTTTCAGTCATTAATTGAAAGTCTGGCCACGGGTACTGAGCAGGTCGAACTTGAGTACGCAAAACGGCTCAATGTTATCGATGAATTCCAGCAGGCATTCCCACAACGCGGTGACGAGGCGCTACAGGCTCAGATAGCAGCACTCGAGGCCTACGATGCAGCACTCGATAAGCTGCGCTCTGACAGGCAGGACGGACAAGATCAAGCAAGTCAGACAACACTTGCACCACTTGAATCAAATCTGAATGCAGTAGTCGCGTCACTTGAAACAGAGACAGAAGCAATCGTTGCTGAATACGCCAACCGAGCTGCACTACTGGCAGAACTAGGTGATTTTGATGTAGATCGTAAGGCAGAAGTGGATGAGCTGTTAATTCAATTAGCCGAGAAAACCACGAGCCGACTGGAAGGTATTGAGAGAGCGTCGGCATCACGACGCAAAAGCATACAAGCAGATTTTGCATCTAGCGCTCTGGGCATTGCCTCAAGTCTGATTGATTCGCTCGGTGGTGAGAGTGAGCGCTCAAAACGAATCGCGGCACGTGCTGCACAGGCAGAAGCATTAGTTGCCGGTATATCGGCTGCTGAGCGTGCGCGTAACCATGCATCGCTTACTGGTGGTGTGATCAGTGGTGGGCTTGCGGCTGGTTTGTCGTGGGCTGCAACGCTTGCAAATGTTGCCGGTATAGAGGCATCACTCAACGGCGGTACACCAGCAGGGCCCAGCGGTACCGGTGGGGTGTCTGAAGGCGCCACAAGTGACATAGCGGCAAACCTTGAGAGTGGGGCCAATGAGGCTGCACCGATCAATATCACTTTCGTGCTTGATGAGACAACGTTCAACCGGCGTGCGATAGAGGATATGTCAGTAAGCGCCGTTGCCAAAGCGACACAAAGCCGAGATTTGACCTACAACGCAAATCGTGATTACTACGAATCAAACAGTGAGGCGCCAGCGTGAGCACTGAAATACACCTGATTTACAGGGCTACACGTGCGCTTGTGACTCCGAGCCGACTTAATCAAGAACAAACCCTGATTATCGATGCAGATCAAAATGATCCACCAATTGCGCGGATCGATGGCAGTACGCAGCACTCACGACGAGGCCAGCGCAAGGCCACAACGGTGCACGGAAAGTGGTACCAAGGGACGATGCGAACGCCTTACATATTGGGTCCTAACCGAGTTTATTACCGCGAATACTTCGAATCGACCGAAGAGGAAGAACCCCACAGGTTAGTTCATCCAGACTTTTTGGGATGGGATGACGACGTGTCAGATTTAAACATTTACCGGCCAATGAATACAGGCGGCGTGTCGCGCTTTGATCTTGGTGATGAATACCGTGCAACGATACAGTGGAGACAAATTAACGCATGAGTGATTTTCCATCCATTAATTCTGGCGAGACAGGATCAACTAGAACATTCACTCAGGTTTTTGCAGATGAGTTTGATGAGGATGGCCCCGGTCCTGGTCCTAATTTTGTTTATGACACGCTTGACGATGCGCTCAACCGCACCGGTAATGGTGACATGGACAACGACGGCAATCCAGCTGATGGGCGCAGTGTAGAGGGCAAGCGATGGGCGGCGTACACCAATGGGCCGAATGATGAATTTGTTTTCCGCCGTGACGGGCTGCTGTACGTCGGAGGAAAAGCCGAGGCAAGGACAGACCCTACAAGCGAGAACTACACGCATAACGGTATTGCTTATAACTGGCGCGATGTGACGCCGTACGCGCCGTATATGGTGCAAAGCGTACGCAAGTTCGACAATGATCTGGGCCGCCATGTTGTGGACTTCGAGAATTCGCCCGGCATTGCTATGTCACCAGGTCACTTTGTCGAGATGAGAATGTCGGTCGAGCAGATGCGCACAGAGGGTTATCGCGTATCCCTATGGCTGACACCTGATCCACCGAATGAGTCTTTGATGTACGACGACGATCCGGCCAACGGCGTCGAGCTGGACATTTTCGAGATTGAGAACTGGGCAAGCGGCGGCTATGGGAGCAACCGTATGCAGTGCAAGGTGTTAGCAGGACTGGCAGGCAACACACGGCCACAGGGTGGTGGCAACGTCGATATGTCAGATCATGACATTGATATAACACAGGGGTTTTTTACAGTCGGTTGTATGTGGTTGTCTACCGGAATCTACTGGTACGTCAATGGCAAAGAAGTGATCCGAGAGCTAGAACTCGTACCACAGGTTGACATGCTGCTGTCACTCACTAGAGAGCTGAACGCAGGCGTAAAGGACAACCCTAGCAGCCCCGAAGACATACCTTCCAACGGAATCCGAAGGCAGGAAGATGTTGGCCTATTCAACGTGTCGGCTTTTCCACACCTCGACCGAATCGATGAAGACTTTGCGCGATTCGATTACCTAAGAATATGGGCGGTCGATGGCGAGAACGCTACGTTTCGCGGTGCGAATTCGCAAGGGGACAGTGGTGGCGCTCAAGACGCCACACCCGTCACTCAAAACGCGGTAGATACAACGCAGGGAATAAGGTTTTCGCAGGGGCTGGTGGCTGGCGAGCATAGGTACGAACTCAAAGACCCCACACTGGCCAACACAGGCACATTCAATTATTCAGACTATGGAGCGGATGCTATCTTGATATCAGGCGAAAGAGGGCCAACGTTACGGCTACAGGTTAGCGCTGTTGAAAACGATACATCACGAGTGGTTACGTTTGAACTCGACGACATTGAGACGCTAGAGCCTGTAATCATAACGTTTGAAAACGTTGACCCTGATGGCAATTACGAAAGCGCCTAATGCCAATTCTTAGCGCGTCAGCTGTACAGTATCCAGAGCGTGGTCCGACGCTATGGAGTGCGCCTCCTAGTGACCCGCAGCACATTATTAGGCTGTCTATCGGCGCCTTTCAGCAAACATGGCTCGGTGATGATGATGTCGAACTAAGTCAATTGCCGCAAGGTGCTTCGTGGATTGATGCCCCGTTGGCAGAGCAGGGTATACCGCGTTCAATATCAATGACGCCAGGCATCAGCACTGGTGAGTCCAACATATCAGGTGCTACTTACCGTTTTCTTGATGACCTTGATGAATTATCAGAGTGGTATCACGACAAAGTTGGACAAGGGCTACAGCTTTTTGGTGGCACTCTTGAGCACTTCATTGTAGAACGCGGCGAGTCTATTGCTGATGATGAGGACTTGCAGCGAGCACTTTGGTATACCTGGCAGGTTAAGGGCGCAATATCACTAGATCGACGAGTTTACGAAATCAGCTGTGAAGATGTGAACCGCGACATAGAGCGTGAGATATTCACGGAGCGCAATCACATTCTTATGTTTCCGATCGCTGAGGACTCCACTGATATTGTTGTTTATATACCTGATGAGCAGGCCGAGGATTTAGACGCAGCGTCATGGGTGTGGCGGCACGGCGATGACTACGTGGTCAATGCTGGCGAGCTGTCAGCTATAGGGCTGCTCTCGACTGGCAGCGAGAATGAGTACATTAGTTGGAACGGTGTTGAACCTACGGGTCAAGAAAACCTAACACCCGATGGTTTTTTTGCAAAGCTGTATCGACTAACAGGTGTTAAGCGAGGGTTACTAGGGACCACACCCAAGGCGTGGGAGTTGGACGACACAGTGGCGCTCAATAGCCGTCAGTCAATAGTGGGTGTGCCATACATGGAAGAGCACCCATTATCAGCGCTTAGAGCGGCGTACGCAGGCGAGACTATCGACGGTCGAGCGTTTCCATGGGGGTTAGATGTACCTACGCGATGGATCGATGATCAAGCACTGTCATCGGCGATTATGGACACGCCAAACCTACGCATAACAGTGCAATCACCGGAGGCAGTGAAGGCCAAAGAATTTGCAGAAAAACACTGTCTTGCGCGTCGCGGGATTATGATTGTCAACCCCTACGGCGCTTTGTCTTACGTACCAACGCCCATCGGTACCGGCGTGTCAGTTGTCACGCTCAATGAAGACAATTGCTACGGTGCTGACATCGGCAAACTTGTACACGATGATAAAGACACCGCGATAAGTACGATTATCAAGTGGCACTTTGACCCGCTTGCAGAGGACTACCGAAAAACTACAGAGTTTGTTGAGCCGTTAGCACTGGGCGAAATATCAGCTACCGAGTCAATCACCGTTGAAGCGCCTTACCTAACGACGAACAGATCGACAGAGGGCGAGGTCTTATCACAAGCGCGAGTACTGCACGCACTGCATGCCAGACCGGTGAAGCGCATAACACTAAAGCCTGAATGGTCATTTGCACACTATGGCCCCGGCACAGTTGCACAAGTCAATTTGCCACGCCGCGATTACTCAAACGGCAGGCCCATATTGGGCGACATTAGCATGACGATGATGGTAGCGAGCATCACTCGAGATCATCATAGTGAGGAGCTGACGTGGAACATGATCGGCTTTCGGCCACTCCCTTCAGCGCTGACCAACGTTGCTACAGCGCGACCGCCTGACGAGGAATACATTGCTAACGGCATAGAGCTGCAAGTGAACAACAACATTGCATCACTGTCTCAGCAGATTGATTTAACGCAAAAATACTACACGCTGGATGATGTGACGTTACCAGAGGGCTGGCCCGGATCGATGACAGGGCGCGGCGGTATCGAGCTATGGTGCAAGGGAGTGTTGCTCAACGCATCTCAAATTGTTCTGGATGGCCTCGGTGGTCGCGGTGGCGATGGCAATAATGAAGCCGCTCTTGCAGGCATCGGCGTGTTTGGTGAGCGTGGATTGATACCGGCGCCTAGTCCGTCAGGTAGCATCCTTGTGCGCCTCGTAGGTGAGGGCAGTACCAATCTATCTGTTGCAGCATCATCACGGCCGCCACTGAATGCATCAACAGCCCAGACGTACACGCCAACCATTCCAACAGTTGAAAATGGCCGACTGGTAGGCCTACCCGCCACACTGATGGGGTCTGGCGGTACAGGCGGCGATGACTCGCGGCTAATTGGTCCATTTGCGGCAAGTGGACTCGAAGAGGCGCAAGGCTCAAGAGGCGGCGATGGTAGCGGGTATTTTCTAGCGGTGTGTGACGCTGGGTCAGGGTTTATTGGTAGCGGGTCAATCAGCATCAATGGGCTGGATGGAGAAGCGCCAACCGTAGCTCAAAACATACACGGCGGGTCTGGTGCTGGTGGTGCCCGTGGTCAGATATCTATCTATCACACTAGCCAAGGGACTCCGTGGTCGTTTGACGGCGCCCGTGTATCAGCGGTCAATGGTCAGGCCATATTGTCAGGCGACAGAATGGACCCGGTTGTTGTCAGATTTGATGATATACGACGCCCGACACGCTCATTTTACGACCCTGCGCAAGACGCAACAAATCAATGGGCTGATGCGGTATCTGTTCACTTCCTGCCACAGACTACTATTGCCGCACCCGCTGATAGATTGACATTGCTTGATCGATTTTTTGCCAGTCAGATCAGTAGCACCGTGGGTATTGTTATCTCTGATTTTGACCCATCGGATGGCAATATAGGTTCGATGCTAATTAGTCAGGCCGCGCTTGATTCTGGCGACCCGCGACCGCCGATAAAGGTGTTTGACGCTGATACAGGGTGGACGCCGTTCGATTGGGATAACGACGAATTCGCGTATGTTTATGCCGCTTTAATAGCCAACAATCG
>JALZUP010000461.1 GCA_023301505.1 Robiginitomaculum sp. | reverse complement strand
GGTAAAGGTCCATTTCTGCTCGTAGGCGATATGACTGCATTACCCGCAATTTCAGTTAATCTGGAGAACCTACCCAAGGACGCAACAGGGCACACGATTATTCTCATTCGCGAAGAGGCCGACAAGCAAGACCTCTCAATGCCCGATGGCTTTACGGTTGAGTGGGTAGTTGAATCAGACCTTGGCTCGAAGGCCAATTTGTTAGCCGATGCGGCCCGTAACGTGACAGCTATAAATGAACAGGCTTATGCTTGGGTTGCGTGCGAATTTGAGGCCATGAAACTGTTGCGCCAATATCTACGCACTGAACAGAACTTCGGAAAAGACCGGCTCTATATATCCAGTTACTGGAAGCGGGGTCTCATCGAAGACGAACACAAGCAAATCAAACGCGCTGATACGCTGGGCGTTGCTTAAGAGAACTAATAGAGCAGAATTCCCTTTAATGAGCACAGGTAAAATCTAAAATTTAAAACAATGAAAAATTCAATAGATTTAACTCAAGGCAGCCTAGTTCAACATATTTTGCGCCTATTAGGCCCCTCTACTATCGCCATGTTTGCTTTATTATCTGGCGGACTAATTGATACTTTCTATTTAGGACGGTTATCCGACCCAAATATTCCAAACTTAGGGGTTTTGGCCTTAGCGGCTATTGGTTTTGGATTTCCACTAACCCTCGCCGGCAATAGCGCAAATATTGGCTTAGGCGCAGGGACGCTCTCAGCTGTATCGCGAGCTATAGGGCAAGGTGAGCCAGAGCGAGCTAGACGGCATGGCGCCGCATCGATTTTACTAGGGTTGTCCTCGATGGCGGTTTTGGTAACGCTAATGCTTATGGCCATGCCTATGACCTTGAAAGTCATGGGTGCTGAGGGCCTAATTTACAATATGGCAGCGAGCTATCTTAAGATTACACTCCCTGGATTAGCGTTTATTACGGTCACAGTGATGTGCGTGAACATCTTGCGTGCGAGAGGTGAAGCCGCACTGCCCAGCTCATTCCTGATTACTAGCGCGGTCGTCAACATAGCCTTAGATCCCTTTTTGATATTTGGTATTGGCCCTTTCCCGCGCTTGGAGATCGCAGGTGCCGCTCTGGCAACAGTCATTGGACACGCAGTTGGAGCCAGTCTGGCACTGTACTTTGTGCTGCTCAGACGAAAAGCCATTACTTTCACTCAAATGACGATGGGGTCGATAAAACGAGCTTGAGGCGTGATTGGTCGTGTTGGTATTCCGGCTGCCGGGACACGTGTAATCGTTCCTATCGGGGCGACTTTGGCAGTAGCGATAATTGCGCGATTTTTAACAACAGAAGATGTTGCCGCTTTTACAATTGCTGGCCGTATTGAAATTTTGTCTATCGCTGTTCTCTATGCGCTATCCGGCTGCATAGGCGCGATTGTTGGTCAGAATGGAGGTGCAGGTTTATCGGATAGAGTTCGCTCCACATTTAAATATTGTTACATAGGTTGCTGTATTTGGGGGCTGTGCATTACGTTCTTTCTAGCCATTTTTGCTACTCAAATTGCTGGGGTGTTTTCACTCGACCCAACTGTAATAAGCAAGACGAAGTTATACTTCTACATCGTTCCCCTATCGATATTTGCCTATGGGATTGTGTTTGTAAGTTCATCAGGTTTCAACGCTCTTGGCCGCCCCTTTTACGGGCTTATTTATACAATCATTCGGTCACTGATTTTTTACGTTGGGTTTCTTTATGTGGGAATCCAATATGATGGCCTCAGAGGAGCCTTTATTGGATTGGCAGCCGCCAACATACTTTCAGGGCTCATTGCTTTCGCATGGACAATGTATCGCGCCCCGCTAAAAGCCCGAAAGAACTAATGAGTATAGGAGAATAGCAGAGAATTAACTTAATCTGGACTAATGGCCAACGCATCAGCTGAATTAAAGTTATGATTACGTCTGTTTATAACATTATCTTATATTCCCAATGTCCATTGGGAAAAGTCGCTACCTCCCTAGAGAAGCGGACGTTAGCTCAATATTTATTTTAGATTTCAGCTAGGCGTCATTAAGCTCTACCTACTACTAATGCTGCAGTTCCAATTAGTGGCGCCAGAGGGTATTTGAGTAGTTTCATCGGAATGCTCCTGACATATTCTGATTGAGGACCACGGTGGAGGTAACGGTTCATTGCATTGGGTTTCAGATAGAAATCTACCATACGTTCGCTCACGCCGCCCGCCAAAACAATACCGCCTCTTGCTCCGCCTGTCAGAGCTGCGTCGCCAATTGCCCCCATAGTCGCAGCAGCTCTAATATTGCAAACATCACGACAAACAAAATCTTCAGCAATAGCCTTCTCCCTAATTATATCTGGAGCTAAAGGTACATAGGGGATTCCATGAATTTCACAAATTGCCTTATGAACAATAGAAAGGCCTAGACCAGAGCTGACAAGTTCAAGCGAAACGAAATCGAAATCCTGCTTAAGTACTTTCAAGAGTTCCATTTCGAGACTTGTTTGCGGACTATAAGCGACATGTCCTCCTTCAGTGGCAATGACGTGCCACCCAGCTTTTGCTGGAACGAGATAGCCAACGCCAAACCCTGTTCCAG
>JALZUP010000460.1 GCA_023301505.1 Robiginitomaculum sp. | reverse complement strand
AAGCCTAAAGCTGTAGCCAAGCCGAAGCCTGTAGCTACTAAGCCGAAGCCCGTAGCGAAACCGAAGCCTAAGGCCGCTCCTATTGCTGCAGCTGCCGCTATTGGCGCAGCGGGTCTTGCCGCTGGAACAGCTAAGCCGAAAAAGGCCGCGCCGCGCGATGATGATTACTTAAAATGCGAAGAATATCATAACCGCACGGTCACTGATAAGGCGAATAATATTGCTTTATTTGAGCATAAGAACGGCCTTTACTACTTTGTTGCCTATGACAATAAGGGTGATGTGCGTTTGCGCTCTGAAGGATTTGAGGACACGGCGTCACGCAATAATGAGCTCTCCGCTGTGCTACGTCTCATTAATAAAAAAGATTATTATAAAAAGATCGAAAAGAACGGCTATGTCATGGATGTGCTCTATGACGAGTCGGGCCGCGAAGTTGGCCGCTCTTGTCTGCGCAAGATTGCTGCGCCTGTTGCGGCTGTCGCTGCTGGCGGAGTTGCCGCCGCCGCTGTTGCTGCTACTACGGGGGCTGCTGCGGTTAAAGGGGCTGCCGCGCCCGTTGCGGCTGTTGCCGCTGCGCCCGCTGCTGCTGGTGGGTTAGGCTGGCTAAAATGGCTCTTGCCGCTGCTTTTATTGCTGCTTTTAGGGCTGTTTGGTCTTTCTAAATGTAAATCGCCTGACATTACAGTGCCTACGGTTACAGCGCCGAGCGTGCCAGCAGTACAAGCGCCGCCTCTTATGACTGCGCCTCTTGCTCCTGCGCCAGCTCCAATTCCTGAGCCTGCACCTGCACCAACACCACCTGCGCCTGCGCCAGCTCCAATTGTTGAGTCAGCACCGGTCGCACCTGCACCTGCGCCAACACCACCACCAGCGCCTGTGCCAACTCCTAGATCTACAGGTCTGAATATATGTAGCAGTTCTGATATTGGTATTTTCAACGTGCCGACCTATCAGACACCTAAGCCATTAGAGGTTTTGGGAACAAACCCTGAGTTTGGAAATAGTCATGGTCTTACCCCTGCTCAGTTCCAAAATAAATTGGCAGACCGCGCGGCGAATAATGGCTATGATCGTAGCTATCTGAACTATGTTGCGCGCTCAATCGGCTATAGTAATTTTGCCGCTATTCCTACCAGCGCCTTTAGTAATGATGTGATCCCGCAAGGGACATCTGGCCTGCTAGGCTATAGTCAAGCCCATGCTTATGGTTATTTCTCTTTGCCCAATTCGGAAATTGATCGCCAAGCCTTCCGTATTGAAGGCGCAAATGGTCAAATCATCCACTTTATGAAGACCTGTGGTAATTATTTCTATGGCTGTAATTAAAGCTACTGAATAATCAAAACATCATAATCAAAATATGAAAAGGCGGGCTGCTTGGCCCGCCTTTTTTTGTTGTTTTTTAGCTGTGCTTATTTTGTCTTATTTACCAGCTTATATATTAGTCTGGTTTTGCGGCTTCATAAATCGCTATGGCGGCGGCCGTGGAGACATTCAGGCTTTCTGCGCCGCCAGGCATGTCGATTTTAGCGAGCTGATCGCAACAACTGCGCACGCGCGGCCTCAGGCCAGCGCCTTCTGCGCCCATCACAATCACATTGGCTTTGGCATGTGCGTTTTTGGGCAGGGCAAAAGCACGCTCAAGGCTTAGCTCAGCTTCGCCTGCAAGTCCTGTCACCATCCAGCCCAAATCTTTGAGGGTGTTCAGGCTATTGGCAATATTGGTCACAAGGGCAAAGGGCACGCTCTCTAATGTGCCGACTGCGACCTTGGCAGTGGCTCCCGAGAGGGGCGGGGCGTGCCGATCTTGCATAATGATGCCGCGAAGGCCAAAGGCTTTGGCAAGGCGAAACATAGCGCCGACATTTTGCGGGTCTGTCACCTGATCAAGGACTAGTAATATTCCCTGTGTCTCTTGTGTCTGCGCGGCCAGAACATCCAGCGGCGTGCTGGGCGGCGCGCTGGCGCGTAGGGCGAGGCCTTGATGGGCCGTACCGCTTGGCAGGAAATTATCCAGCGCGCTCGGCTCGGTTTCGACTATTTTAAGCTGATTTTGCTTATCGCACAGCCCATTTGGCAGTTTTTGCAAGGCGCGCGGGCTTGCGCGCAGCTCCCATGCCGTGCGCGAAGGGTTGCCAAGGGCGGCTATTACGGCATGTGTGCCCCAAATCCAGTCCTTTGTGCGCGCCTGATCGCGATGTTCGCTTTTTGGGCGGCGCGATTCCCCTTTTGCAGGGCGCGTTTTTCGGCTGGGTGTAGCTTGACCCATTTTCGATGAACTTTTGAAATTTTTAGTATTGCGTGTTGAGCGCGACATCACTATAACCCGCACAGTTGAAGACAGCTCTCTGTGTATGGAACTAGTTAAAGAAAAGCTAGCCCGCCACAGAGCGTTTTTTATTGTTGGAAGACGAATTTTGCAAAAAAACCGCTAACCGACGGTTTTTTATAGGGTTTTGGAGTGGTGGCCGAGTGGTTAAAGGCGTCAGACTGTAAATCTGATCACTATGTGTACGTTGGTTCGAATCCAACC
>JALZUP010000459.1 GCA_023301505.1 Robiginitomaculum sp. | reverse complement strand
ACAGGCAAGCTGTGAATATTTACGCCATAAGGATAGCCTTGCTGATAATTCTGAAAGTTTTGCTGCGTATTAACTGAGTGAGTTAAGCTGGCCTGCAATTGAGCAGGAGCGGCATAACATGGCCGATAAGCCTGACATGTGACTGATTGGCCAATATTTTGCGGTGCAGTATATTGCTCGGCATATCGTGTTCTATATGGTTCCGCATATTGTTCTCTATACGGCTGTGCATATCGCCCAACATCTTGTCTTGCATAAAGATATTGCGGCGCAACAACATTACCCGCAGGTATGATATGCTGAGGGGCTAACCACTGGCCCCGTAATTGAGCCACATTTTGTCCCGCCAAAACAGGGACAGAGAGGGCGATACTCGCCGCAGTCAATCCCAAAAGGCGTCTTGTTATAGTTTTTTGACGCATCATCCATCCCACTAATTTATAAACTCATTGTCAGATTACATAACAGATGGAGCTTAAGGTCAGGTTCGGGGATAGGGTTAACAGGGCGTTTCAATTTTCCTGATAATTTAGTCTTTTTAGCTAGAATTATAGAGTTGAAAAGGAGGTCAAATTTGTCCCCTTTCTTTGACATCTTGTATTAGACTCGCCTTACGCATAATGATTCGTGCATGCCCATTGAAATGATTTGAAAAGATGCCATATGGCCTCAGTCGGTAGTGATATAAATACTGAAAGTCGATTGCCTGTGCCTAAGGGCGGCTCTGGACGATATAAGCCGCGCCGATTTTTGCTCTGGATCTGCGCGATTATTGCTGTGGCGGCGGCGATAATTGCAGCGATGAATGCGTCAACGCTGGGCTGGCCTGCCTTTCTTTTACTTGTTGGCTTAGCCGCGATTTCTCTCATTGCTATTTTTGCGCTTGTCATAGGGCAGCCCGTAGCCTCGCCTAATCAAGAGCGTGACGCGACGGATTTAAACGGGCTTAAATATGCGTTTGATCATTTGCCGATGCCCTCAATGATTACTCTAAATGGACGGCCAATTTACGCTAATCCCGCTTATTTTGATCTTGCTAAATCCTTCGGCTTACCAACTGAGCAGAGTAATCCGCCATCTATTGATAGGATATTTAGCGGCTCTCAAAAAACCGCTTCGGCGATTTTATATAAATTGCATCACACCCGAAAAAAGGGCGAGACGGCTAAACATATTTTAGACGCCATTAAGCCAGATGGAAGCACGCAAAGCATGGGCGTGCATGTTTATGGGTTGGAAGAAGGCCAGCTTTGGCAAATTGAAGCCGAGATTGATCCCGCTGCTGCCTATCTGCCGTCGCTCTCTAACGCCCCTGTTGGCCTGTTAGCTGTCGATGAGTTTGGCGATGTGCTGGCGATGAATAATGTGCTGCGCCGCTGGTTAGGGGCTGGCGCGAATGAGACGCCGCGCAATCTTGATGAGTTTCTTGATAATGCTGAGAGTCTAAAAAATAGCCCAAAAAATCCGGGACGCATTGTGCGTAATGACACACGTCTAACCACACGCAAGGGCGTGACGACCGCGGCTATAATGACGGCCATGTGGCAAGAAGATGAGAATAAAAAGCCCTTTGCAAGTATTGCGCTTTATGGACATTCAAGTAGCAACCGCGCGGCAAGTGAAGGGCCAAATGCAGCGAAAATGGCTGCGGCTGCTGGTAGCGGGGCGGCGTTAACAGCGGCCGCGACGCAGGCCCTGTCGGCCAAGGCGAATTTATCTGGGGATACGGATAAATCCGCTCCCTTCGGCATAGCGCGCCTTGATAGCGTTAACCTGCAAAGCGCGACGATCTTTGAGGCGAATGCGGCTTTGATGGGGATGAGCGGCGGACAATTGCAGCCGGGCGACCGATTTGCCTCTCTATTTAAAATGGGCGCGGATGCCCCCAAATTTCTTTCTACGCCTAATGTTACGCCCAGCACGCCTTATGATGCGGTTTTGACAGGTCGTGATGAGCGCCCCGTCAACATATATGTCGTACCTGATGGGGCAGGCTGCATCGTTTATTTCGTTGATATTAGCGCGCGCAAAGATTTAGAAAATCAGCTTGTGCAATCGCAAAAAATGC
Source organism: Robiginitomaculum sp. (assembly GCA_023301505.1). GTDB lineage: Bacteria > Pseudomonadota > Alphaproteobacteria > Caulobacterales > Maricaulaceae > Robiginitomaculum. Next base: position 6,742 of record JALZUP010000459.1, on the reverse strand, counting down.
AGGCCATTGGACAGCTAGCAGGCGGAGTGGCGCATGATTTCAACAATCTTCTGCAAGCTATTCGCTTAAATACGGATGAGTTGTTGGGGCGTCACCCTGTGGGTGATCCGTCTTATTCAGAGCTTCAAAAAATCAATCAGACTGTTGCGCGCGCTGCGGGCTTGGTCAAAAAGCTCTTGGCCTTTTCGCGCAAGCAAACTTTGCGCACAGAAGTGCTTGATGTTACCGATACGCTCTCTGATCTCTCCATTTTGCTCAAACAGGTTCTGGTTGAGAAAGTTACGCTGGATATGCTGCATGGGCGAGGCCTGCCTAATATTCGCGCCGACCGTGGACAGCTTGAAACCGCGCTGATGAATCTTTGCGTAAATGCGCGCGATGCTTTGCTGGATCAGGGCGGGGGGACGGTCACAATTTCGACCAAGGCCGTTGGGGCGGCAGATTTGCGCGCTGATGATGTGGATGAGATCGCGCAAGAAGATTATGTCTGTATCAGTGTTGCAGATGATGGCACAGGTATGAGCGAAGAGGTGCAAGCCAAAATCTTTGAGCCTTTCTTTACGACCAAAGAGCAGGGCAAAGGCACAGGGCTTGGCCTTGCGACTGTTTATGGCATTATTCAGCAATCTGGCGGTCATCTGACCGTGGATAGTAAATTGGGCGTGGGCACAACATTTAAGATTTATTTGCCCGTTACAACGGATAAGCCCGATGAGGCGACGCTCAGTAACAAAAAAGCGCCGTCCAAGCCGTCCGACCTTGCGGGGCAGGGCTGTATTTTGTTTGTAGAAGATGAGGATAGTGTTCGGGTGATTGCCGCTAAGACTTTGCGTAAGCGCGGCTATACGGTGATTGAAGCGGGGGACGGCGAAGCCGCTTATGAGTTATTGGAAGAGGGAGAGCATAAATTTGACCTCATGATTTCTGATGTTGTGATGCCGGGTATGGATGGGCCGACCCTACTCAAAAAGGGCAAAGCCCTATTGGGTGATGCAAAAATCGTCTTCATATCAGGCTATGCCGAAGAAGAATTTTCTGAGATTTTGGCCGAGCATCCTGATATTACCTTCCTACCTAAACCCTTCACGCTCTTACAATTAGCCCAGCGCGTAAAATTGGAATTGACGCCAGAAGATGAGGACTAAATAATTTTGTTCTAAAAATGTTCTTTGTTCTGCTTGCGTTCTTAGAACAAAGTGTGTACAGGTGAGTCACGGCAGTCCGCTACCAGCCGAAATATTATTCAATGACCAAAGGGCTCTGGTCATTTTTTATGGAGTATGAGATGGCTAAATCTAAAGGTAATCTTCAATTGGTGGAACAAGTGAAAGACTCAGATAGACAGGCGGCATTAGATGCTGCGCTTAGTCAGATTGATCGGGCCTATGGCAAGGGATCTGTCATGAAGCTAGGCGCAAAAGAAAGCGTCGAGATTGATTCGATTTCAACAGGATCGCTAGGGCTAGATATTGCGCTGGGCATTGGCGGTTTGCCGCGCGGGCGTGTCGTTGAAATTTACGGCCCTGAAAGCTCCGGTAAGACAACGCTTTCTTTGCACTGTATTGCTGAGGCGCAAAAAGCGGGCGGCGTAGCGGCATTTGTTGATGCCGAGCATGCGCTTGACCCTATTTATGCGGCGAAATTAGGCGTGGATGTCAATGAGCTATTGATCTCACAGCCTGATACAGGTGAGCAGGCTCTTGAAATCGCCGATACATTGGTGCGCTCTGGCGCGGTAAGCATTTTGGTTATTGATTCTGTTGCGGCTCTGACCCCGCGTGCTGAGCTTGAAGGCGAAATGGGGGATAGCCTTCCAGGCTTGCAGGCCCGCCTTATGAGCCAAGCTCTGCGTAAATTAACAGGCTCTATTTCTAAATCGGGCTGTATGGTCATTTTCATCAACCAGATTCGGATGAAAATTGGCGTGATGTATGGCTCGCCAGAGACAACAACGGGCGGAAATGCACTTAAATTCTACTCATCTGTGCGCCTTGATATTCGCCGCATTGGTTCCATTAAACAGCGTGATGAGATTGTTGGTAATCAAACCCGCGTTAAAGTCGTTAAAAATAAGGTTGCTGCGCCATTCCGTCAGGTCGAATTCGATATTATGTATGGCGAAGGTGTGTCTAAAACAGGTGAGCTGATTGATCTCGGCGTTAAGGCAGATATCGTCGAGAAATCTGGTTCATGGTATAGCTATAATAGCGAACGCCTTGGGCAGGGGCGCGAGAGTGTTCGTCAATTCTTGATTGAAAATCCTGATATTGCGGATGATATTGAGCGCCGTATTCGCGCAAATGAGGGCCTGATTGAAGATGAGCTTTTAGTTCCTTCGGAACAACAATCTGGGCAACAATCTGAGCCGCAATCTGAACAGCAAGATGATGATTTGGCGGCGGGCTAAGCGTTGATAGGGCTTTGACGGCTAAATTCGCTTAAACCAAGCGATATAATATTCATTTTTATGATTGAGCGCTTGGCTTAGCTAGGCGCTCTTTCTATATGTAAGGACAGATAATATTTTGGGCTTAAGGTGAGGTGCTTCTATTCATAGCTGCGTCTATGTTGGTTGGCCCTATATGCCCCTATTTGCCGGCTATATCGGTATGAAAGAGATAAAATGACAAGCCTACGTGATATTCGGAAAAACTTTCTCGGCTTTTTTGAAGGTAATGACCATAAGGTGACCCGTTCCAGCCCGCTTGTGCCTGATAATGATCCGACCTTGCTGTTTACCAATGCAGGCATGGTGCCGTTTAAAAACTATTTTACAGGCGCTGAGACTGCGCCCGAATTACGCGCGACGAGTAGTCAAAAATGCGTGCGTGCTGGCGGCAAGCATAATGATCTAGATAATGTCGGATATACGGCTCGCCATCACACATTTTTTGAAATGCTGGGTAATTTCTCCTTTGGTGATTATTTCAAAGAAGACGCGATTAAATATGGCTGGGATTTGGTCACACGTGATTTTGGCCTAGCCAAAGATAAGCTTTTGGTCACTGTTTATCACACAGATGATGAAGCCTTTGATCTGTGGCGTAAAATTGCAGGTCTGCCTGAAGATAGAATTATTCGCATTCCAACATCAGATAATTTCTGGGCTATGGGTGATACAGGGCCTTGCGGGCCATGTAGTGAGATTTTCTTTGACCACGGCGATAAAGTTTTCGGCGGCCCTCCGGGTAGCCCCGATGAAGATGGCGACCGCTTTATTGAAATTTGGAACCTTGTTTTCATGCAATATGAAAAACAAGCTGACGGCACACAGATTGATTTGCCTAAGCCTTCTATTGATACAGGGATGGGGTTAGAACGTCTTGCCGCCATCATGCAGGGCAAACATGATAATTATGACATTGATCTTTTCCAAAGCCTGATTGGCAATAGCGCCGAGTTGACAGGGGTGAGCGCGCAAGGTGAGGCTAAGTTTTCTCACCGCGTTATCGCCGATCATTTGCGCTCTTGTTCCTTTTTGATGGCGGATGGCGTTTCTCCGTCCAATGAAGGGCGCGGCTATGTCCTGCGCCGAATTATGCGCCGCGCCATGCGTCACGCCCATATATTAGGGGCCAAAGATCCCCTTATGCACCGCCTCGTGCCGCAACTCGTCTCTGAAATGGGAGATGCCTTTCCTGAATTGGGCCGCGCTCAGGCTTCTATTGAGGCAACTTTTGAGCAAGAAGAAGTGCGCTTTCGCAAAACATTGTCACGCGGAGCTTCTCTTTTAGATGACGCCACGGCGGGTCTATCAGAAGGCGGCGTTTTATCAGGGGACGTTGCGTTTAAGCTATATGACACATATGGATTTCCGCTCGATTTGACCCAAGATGCGGTGCGCGCCAAAGGGCTGACCGTAGATGTTGACGGGTTTGACGCGGCAATGGCGGCGCAAAAAGAAGGCTCTAAAGCGGCAGGATTTAAATCGGGGGATGCGGGCTCTGATGCGACATGGTTAGAGATTCGCGAAAAATTCGGCCCGACAGAATTTACAGGCTATGACAGCAATGATGGTGAAGGTAAGCTGCTCTCACTTGTTAAGGACGGGCAGCTAGTTGAGCGCGCTAGCGCAGAGGTGAACGCCGTTTTTGACCAAACACCCTTTTATGCCGAGAGCGGCGGACAAGCGGGTGATATTGGCGTGATTGATTTTGCAAATGGCGCGCAAATGACAGTGACAGATGTGCTTAAAAAGGCGGGTGACATCCATGTCTTGATTGGTACATTATCGGCTCAGGTTGAGACGGGCGCAATTGCGCAGCATCATGTTGACGCGCAAAACCGCTTAAATACGAGGGCCAATCATTCGGCCACTCATATTATGCACGAAGCATTACGCCGCGTGCTGGGCGATCATGTGAGCCAGAAGGGCCAAATGGTTGATGGTGAGCGCATTCGGTTTGATATTTCTCATGGCGGGGCCATTACGCGCGAAGAGCTGGCCAAGGTCGAAGATGAAGTCAATGAAGTCATCCGTCAAAATGTGGCCGCTGGAACTAAAAATATGAGCCCTGACGCCGCAATTGAGGCGGGGGCCATAGCGCTCTTTGGCGAAAAATATGGGGATGAGGTGCGGGTATTATCGCTGGGCACTCCGCTCGATGATAAGCCTACGCCATATTCGGTTGAATTATGCGGGGGCACTCATGTGGCGCGCACGGGCGATATTGCTCTGTTTAAGATTGTCTCTGAGGGCGCCGTTGCGGCAGGGATTCGCCGCGTTGAAGCGGTGACAGGGGAGGCCGCGCGTCAATATCTTGAGGCCCAAGCTGGCTATGTGCGCGAGGCGGCTGACACACTTAAGATTAAGCCCGAAGATGTGCCCGCGCGTTTGGCGGCGATTATGTCTGAGCGCCGCGCGCTTGAAAAAGAACTCTCCGAAGCCAAAAAGACGATTGCTCTTGGCGGCGGAGGCGGCAGTGCTGAGGCAGAAGAAATTAACGGTGTTAAATTTATGGGCCGCGTGCTTGATGGCGTGTCGGGCAAAGACCTTCGGCCTATGCTCAATGATCAGCTCTCCTCTATTGGATCGGGTATTGTCGCGCTGATTGCCAAAGACGGAGAAAAAGTCGCGGTTGGCGTCGCTGTTTCTGATGATTTAACGGGTGATTACAATGCGGCGACTTTGGTCAATGCTGGCGCGCCTTTGGTGGGCGGGCGCGGCGGCGGTAAGCCGGGCATGGCCCAAGCTGGCGGAAATAATGTCAACGGAGCCGATGATGCCCTTGACGCCATTAAGGCCGCCATTTAGCGCAAAAGGCTAAGCGCCGTCTTAGCTGATTGGGAGCTAAGTTTGGCGGCTAGCTTAAGGCTATCTATTCCATCTAAATTTGCGTGACAGTCCAATAAGGAGTGTTGTTTGAGTGTCTGAGCCCGTATCGGCAGAGATAATTGGGCTGGCCTCTATTCTATCCGTATAGACTTGATGGCTGGCGAAGGCTGTAGCTTCCCATTGATCACTTAGAGGGTAGGCGAGCAGGGCCGTGAAGCCATTTGAAATAATGCCGTTGCCAATGTCAAATTGGTTGAACTGACTATTGGCGGCTTGATCGGCCGTGATGCCAAAATAGCTTTGATTAAAATCCTGAGTGCCCCAGCTGACTGTATATCCAGCCGTCAGGGTTCCACTATTTGGGAAGGTAAAGCGGCTCCCAATAGAGGCGTCAATTTGTCCGCCGTCTGAGCCGCTAATGACGTCTTGCCCGCCTTCAATTCGAAAGCCAATAGGGCCATAGCGTCCCGCAGCATAGGCGCCGAGTAGGGCAGAACCGTCTAGATCACCAAGACCAGTGAGTTCACCGGCATCATCTTCGTCGCGGCCAACTTCATAAGCCAGCCTGCCGCCAATACGAAAATCTTTATCCCAAATACCCGTGCCCGTTTCCCAGTTGTACAGGTCATAAGTCACGGCAAGGGGCAGGAAGTCAAAGCCCTTAAAATTACGCACTTCTATATAAGGAAGTAGGCGTAAATCAGTGTCATCTGCGCCAATATAATCGGGGCTGGATAGAATGGCTGCGCCAACAAGTATTTCAGTCCCCTCATCATTAGCAGAGCTGGGATGCTGAATTATTTGCGCTGTACTGGGCAGGGCCGTGAGGCCTAACAGTGATATACAGGCGGCGAATTTTGTGACGCCCTGAATGGCGCGCGGGAGGGGGATATTTTTAAACATATTTTTCATACGCATGGCTACGAATTTTGGCTTGTTCTGACAATGATGTTTTGTGCAAATAATGATGATTTATATGAAAATATACCAAAATATACGGATGTCACTTTAATAGACCAGCCATTCGGCCTTCGAGCAACGCAGGGAATCGGCGAAGCGAGCGGCCTTAATGAGGCGATTTTAAGCCGTTAGATCAACCACGTCGACATCTGCCTCTATGAGCGTCTTTGTTGAAACCAGTTTAAAACGCTAGATATTCTTATTTCTTTCTTGATCTTGTAATGCTGCCCAATGACGCGCTTTCGGCCGAGAAATATCCCCTGTGATATTCCAGAGTATGCCCCAGACTAGAGTTATCAAAAAGAAGGTAAAAGACAAAATAAGCGCATCAGAAAACGAGATTGCTAGCAAACAAAAAAGCAAAGAAAAAACAAAGACCCCAACGCTAAGGGAAACGTCTATCCTGAGAGCCCTTTTCTTACGCTTTATGAATGCTTCCACAAAGTCAGGACTTTCTTTCCTTCGTATATATGCGAGATATTTTTTATACTTTATGTACATCATCCA
>JALZUP010000458.1 GCA_023301505.1 Robiginitomaculum sp. | reverse complement strand
AGGCATCCGGTTGGTTTGTGCGGCTTGGTTAATTAGTTCGTCCGTATAGCTACATTTTCGCAAAATTTGATAGCCTGTGCAGTCTACTTTCATTGAAACATTTTTGGAGTTTGTTGGCGATACTTCTGTGACGCTTGCACTGATCCATTAAACGTAGAAAATAACTTGAGAGTCGGCCTAGCGCAGGGCAGGGTGAGGTGTTGTCCCGCCCGGGCTAATATGCTGTTAGTGGCTCTCTGCAGAAACACAATTTGAGCTTTTGAAAGGTCACGCCGCTAGCAGGTGCCGTTCCAATGCTTGCTAGCAATATTCACTAAAGATGACTTTAGTTAGGTGGCTCAACAAGAAAAAAATCACGGCTATGATTCCAACACTTAAGTATCTAATCGTAGTTCAAGGTAACGTGCGCTATGGCATTCACAATTAATTCACTGGTCGATTTGTGAATGATGTAGGCTAGGAGCAATATCGTTTTTGAATCTAAGGGTTATAATCAGCTTGCTGATTGATGGTAGTGTGGTGTCGGAATTTCCATGCCGCTCCGCGTGGTTGTATGGCAATCCCGCCTGCGCAACCATCACCGCTGAAGTGGGTGTTGGCACCCAAAGGTAAACCCAAGCGTTGCATTAAATTAGATCAACAACGAGGTTTTGCTCTGCAGGGCTAGTGTTTTGTACCGATTTGACGATTAGGGCTAAGCCTCACCGTCAGTGCAGTATGGCCCAACCTATAAAAGTGCCCCAAACTCACCCAGTGCAGAGCCATACTCTGTCCCCCGTCAATTTCTATGCAACGCTAGGGTAAAAGTATGTCCAAGAAGAATCCAAAAAATCCAAAGCCACAGAAAAAGCCGTTGACTGCCGGGCAGAGACAAAAAAAGAAATTAAAAGAGGCAGCAAAAAATATATGAATGGATATTTATAAATGGAAAGCAGGTGAGAATTAAGCGTCCTGTTTTAATAGACAGAATAGATTCTGAAGAATATATTCTCAACAATGCTGATGATATATGGTTAGTTCAGAATGGAAGGTATGACATACTTGATGAAAGAAACAGGGCAGAAGAGGAATAATCTGAAAACTCGTCAGAGGATTAAATTACAAGGCTTCGGTAGCTTTAACGGTGCTGGCAAAGCCTTCCTGTCGGTGTGTGCCCGGTGTTGATTTCTTGTGTCGCTGTCGCTCAAATTTACTGCAAATTTGTTGCTTAATACATAGCGTCTAATAGCGCGCCTATTTGTAAAAAAAGGGTGTCTATTTAGCTCGTTTTTCTGAATCGTATCTTATTACCCTATTAGTATAGGTGTTGTGGCTATTCATAGTGCGCCTGTCGTGCCTGGTTAATCATAAGGGTTCGCGTGCAACATACATGGGTATTCGGGCACGAATGACATCGCTCACGGACGCACAGGCGTGCTCTGAATAGTGACAAAAAAGGGTGTCTCATGGATTTGCCTGTTGTACCGGAACTTCTATGCGCGAGTGTCAGTGAAGGTGCGGCACACATAGGGGGTTAGAGATAGATCGTAAGGGTAACTAGTTTTTATAAGCTGCATGATTGATCGTTAAGTACGCGAAGGGAGCATCAATTCATTATATAGTCGTTTCTTTGTTTGAATAATTAGCTCACTAACACCTATCAATTACTTTTATGTGGTATGGGGTGAAATATAGGTTCTATAACATTTTACATTCTTTGAAATTGCTTCTGACTAATATAGACTGGAGAGGCGTCAAAATCGTGTACTTTTCTGTTAAGGCTAAAAATTATGATAGCTAGATCATCTAAACCTGTGTTTTTCTTGCTTCTACTTGGCTATTTTGGTTCTGCAATCAGCGGTGATAAGCCGGCTGAAGTTGATGCGTCGACTGGTGACAACGCGTTAATCGGGAATATCGAGTTAGGAGAAGAGAGATACAACAAAAGCTGCAATAACTGTCATGGCGCAGCAGGTAAAGGGGTGGCTAGTTATCCAAAAATATCTGGTAAGGAGATTTCATACACGAAATCAAAGTTAGAAACTTACAGAGATGGAATCAAGATCGGGCCTAACTCTTCTTTAATGATCATGATGGCTAAGCCATTAACAGATGAGGAAATAGCAAATTTGGCGGCATATTTAAAGGAAGCAACACCCTGAAGTAAAAATTGAACACACCGGAGGAAAGACAAATGAAAAATTATAGGAAGACTACGATCTTTACGTCTGCTCTCGTATTGATTGGACTAGTGCCTAATGCACATGCCGATGCTCATGGGAAAGGAATGAATGTCCCATTCATTGAAACGACAGAGTTTATGACTGGTCTTGAAAGTCCGTGGGATATGGCTTTCTTACCTGATGGGACCATGTTTTATACTGAAAAATGTAAGGGGCTTTCGGTACGGGATAGTTCTGGCGATGTACATGCACTTTACGGAGCCAAAGGTACCAGCGGCTATTCTGATGCAGGAGATGACCTTTTCTGTGACGGGCAAGCTGGTGTGTTGGGTGTGGTAGCTGACACAAACTTCGCAGACAATCGCACGCTCTATCTTTATTCATCATCCACTAAATATTACGGCGATGGTTGTAAAACCAACTTCGAAAAGTGTGACGGCAATATTGTGATGAAATTTACGGTCAGCGACGACCTAAAGAGCGTTTCAGATCGCACAGATATCGTCACAGATATTCAATATAAGCCGTTCGAATCTGATCAGCCATTTGGTGGACCCGGTGCTCACAACGGCGGTAGGTTACGCATGGGGCCAGAAGGATACCTCTGGGTTACTGGTGGTGATCGCCACAGAGGAATTTGTCCTCAGGACGGGCAATTGCTTTGCGGTAAAATACTCAGAATAGATGGTGATGGTAACGCACATCCTGATAACAACCCGCCAGAAGGCTTTGACAAGCGAATCTACACTTATGGCCATAGAAATGTACAAGGCATAGATTTTCGTCCAAGTGATGGCAGAGCGTTTACCGCAGAGCACGGGCCATGGCATAGTGATGAAATTACCGCATTGGTTAACGGTGGTAATGCCGGTTGGGATCCTGCGCAATTAACAGGTGGAAGAGACGAATGCCCGGACGAGTACTGCGGTTATGAGCCTAATCAACTTGATGCCATGGATCCTGCAATTCGAGCTGCTTATACGCCTATGAGCGATACTCGCTTTGAAGATCTTATGCCTCCATCTTGGAATAATCATGGTTTCTCTCAGGGTACTAGCTCCGCTGCATTCCTTACTGGCAGCAACTGGGGTATTTATGAAGGGCGCTTAAGTGTAGGCATCATGGGTATTGGTTTTGGAAATACTCCTCCTGGATCGCGCATTGATGTTTACGACATTGCTGATGATGGGTTAGCGATAAAGGGCGCCATCATAATGCCGACCGCAATCACAACAAGATACCGCGGTCTGGTCATGGGGCCGGACAACGCTTTGTATGCCACCGTCGATGACGGAATAATATACAAAATCGCCGCGACCGCTCAATATTAGGGTGGTAGTAAAGGATAAGTAATGGTTGTATGAGTTGGCTCGCGCTATGAAAGTAGCGCGAGTTCGCTTTAGTTATTATGCTTAAATTATTGCTTACACAATATGCTAATAAGTTGCTCTGTGGCTGAATTTTCCTTTACGTGTGTTTTCGGTTTCGCGTTAGTGTTGGTGGCCATTGCGGGTTTAGACCAGTCCTTGTCAGTAAAAAAAGTACTTTGTAGTATAGTCTCTGAGTTTTGAGAACAGTCTAATCTTAGAAGGTTCTGGTAGCTCGACGCGGCCATAATCGAAGTTTTGTATCGCACCCTGGTCCAAACGCTAATTTCGTTTCCATTCTCTTCCACTCGCGCGTTGTCGAAAAAATATACATCGCCATTTGATTTGGTTGAAAATTCAATCCATTCTGCAAATGCACTACACGAGAAGGTCAGCAGAAAAATTGGCAGTAACTGTTTCATGTTTAAGAGCGCCAATAAATTTAACACCGGCGGGTGATGTTTTCTTACGCAGTATAATTGCGGCGGGGTCTGACTATCTGCATCCTAGTTGTCTTCGCCTATTGACGGCGACAACAGTGTGATAATAAAAATAACCCCTGCGCGGTAAGTCAGTATTTCAAGCGGCAACGTCAACTGTCAAGCTTCTACAACTGGTGGCGGTCCTCATTCGTAAATTAATGTGTGTTAGATGTGCTCTTCCGGCGGAGTCACTTTTTAAATCAGTAGCCCCGCAGGGACACCAAATAACAAGAAGGTTTCCGGCAGGGAGCACCTAAACAGCGCCCCGCAGGGAAACAACCCCACCAAGTTGATAAGACAAAATCAAACTCCCACCTCCAAATCTGTATTGACAACTTGTCCAATTTTCCGATAACCTGTCGCTACAGTCAAAAAGCCAAACCCCATAAGCTCTGCGCTACCTATGCTCAACGT
>JALZUP010000457.1 GCA_023301505.1 Robiginitomaculum sp. | reverse complement strand
AGCGAATAGCTGCGAAAATCATGACCAACCACGATTTGCGGTTTTTTGCCAAGCTCATGGATAAGCGTACCCAGCCCTTGGCCAAGCGCTTGAATGCCGTAGAGATTTATCTCTGGCGCTTTATCACTGTCCAAAGTTCCAAACCACCAGCGCGCATCATATTCGCGAAAGCCTGTTGGCTTGATAAGGGCGTGATTTTCAAAATCGCTTGTATTGCGTTTTATATCGGCATGAGGCTGGCGCATAATCTATCCTATTGGCTCAAAGTGAGCGCGAAACATTGCGCAAGACATAGCGGATATATCTTAAATTTAGCCTAAACCTTATGCGTTTAAATGGCAGTCCTGTAGCGCTTAGCTTAATTTTTTAGCCAGCATATCTACCTCAGCGGCGGCGCAAAACAGGTGATAAAATGTGCTGGTAGGCATTGTGTCAGATATTATTTTCCCGTCAGGGCTAAGCTCATCAGCCCAGCCGCCTGTCACCGCAACATTTAAATAGGTGTCAAACAGAGCCTTAACCGCATCTGTCACCGCGGTTAATTTATCGCCTTGGCCCGCCATCACTTGCGCCGCGCTGGCTTTAATCAGCTCTGTTTGCGGCCAGCTTCGCAGGTTCGAATTTGACGGCGTGCCATCTAAATGAACCGCATTGCATAAAAGGCCAAGCTTATCATTCCAGCCAAATTTTATCGCGCTCTCATATAAAGCATCAGCATAAGTACCAACATCAACGCCAGATAATTTTTCATAAAACCGTAAAAGCCAGCACCATTCCATCATGTGACCCGGCTCAAGCGGGCCTCCATCCCTATTTATGGCATCCCTATTTATGGCATCCCTATTTATGGCATCCGTATTTATGCCATCCGTATTTATGCCATCACTGATTATAGGCGAATCTGATAAAGGATGCGGCTTCCAGCGCGCAGAGAAAAATTCAAGCACGCCGCCTGTCTGGGCGTCAAAAAAGTGATCCGTAAATAGGCTATATAAGTCATCTGCGTAAACCAGATAGGTTTTATCTTGCGTCGCCTCATAAAGCGCCAACATAGCTTCGAATAAATGCATATGCGGATTTTGCCGCCGCACTGGGCTAGCAGGCGCAGGCAGGGCTTCAAACCAGCCGCCATTTTGCGCTTTTAAATGGGTGTTGATAAATTCAAGCGTGTCTTTCGCGGCAGCAAGCGCGGCGCGATCACCAAAGGCACGAAACCGCCATGCCCCCGATAAAAGCACAAAGGCCTGCGCATACAGATCGCGCATATCATCTTCCATAGAGCCGTCACCGCCAACCAAATGGGCACAGCCGCGCGGACCGTCATAATCTTGGCCTGCAATAAAATCTGCGCCGCCAAAACCTGGCCCGGTTAGAAAATTCCAAGCTTGATCACAGGCAGGCTTAGCCTGCTCGTACCAATCTAAATGAGCAGCATGGGCATAAACATAGGCTTGGCGCGCCTGTACGCGCACGCGCCGAATATGGTCAAAATCAGGACGACCATCCATGCGCAAAAACTCGGCATAACCGCCGCGCGGATCGGCGCAGCGTTCATGCCACAGCTCAAGCGCGCCGTAGCACCACAGCTTAAAGCGTTTTGCCTGAACGAGGAAATCCTCGCGAGCCTTATCGCTCATATTATCATTAAAGCAGCGCAGCGCGGTCATCATCTTTGAGCTTATTGACTATGGTTTTAACATGTTGGGTTTGGTCATTCGCCGTAATTAAAATAGCATCTTCTGTGGCAATAATTGTCACATTTGATAAGCCAATCGCCGCAATTAACGGCCCTTCACTACGCGCATAAACGCCGTCACATTCAACCATCATCACATCATTAATCTGCGCGTTTTTATCGTTATCCTTTGCAAGACTATGTGCAAGCTCGCGCTGGGCGATGACTTCCCAAGAACCAATATCGCTCCAGCCAATTTTCATATCTGGCACCATAGCGCGGTTTTGCGCATGTTCCATAATCGCATAATCAATGGACTCGCTACGGCACGCATTAAAGCTTTTCGCGTCTAGATAAAGATTAGCTCCCTCGCGCTCAGAGCTATCAATTGCGGCGCGGCTTTGCTCTAAAATATCGCTGGCATGAGCCTTAAAGGCGGCCAGCATATCGCGCGGTGAGAATAGAAAAATTCCAGCGTTCCAGAAATAATCACCGCTCTGCACATAACCCTTAGCCGTCTCATGGTCAGGTTTTTCAACAAAGGCGTCCACCGCCAGGGTGGCGGGCGTGACCTGCGCGCCCTTGCGAATATAGCCATAACCTGTTTCAGGGCGGCTGGGCGCAATACCAAATGTGGTCAAATGACCTTGGCTCGCCGCCTGAGCGCCTTTTTCGACCGCCTGCCAAAAAGCGGGGGCGTCTTCAACATGATGATCAGCAGGCAAAAGTAAGATAAGACCGTCAGGGTCAATCTGTTCAAATTCTAAAGCAATAATAGCGGCCACGGGCGCTGTATTGCGCGCGCAAGGCTCGCAAATAATGCGCAAAGGCGCAAAGCCCGCCGCGCGCGATTGCTCATCAACTTGGGCGGCATAATCAAGCGCGCAGGCAAAACTTGGCGCGGCCACATCTAAATTGCCCGCATGGGCGGCGCGCGCCACTGTCTGCTCAAGCATAGATTGCGCCCCTGTTAAGGCATGAAACTGTTTCGGTTTTGCCTTACGCGAGAGCGGCCAAAGACGCGTTCCAGCGCCGCCGCACATAATCACAGGATATATTTTTGCCACTGCCACAGCCTTTTATTCATTAGGAAGGCTGACCCTAACAAAAGCGTGTTAATTATTGATTGAAACGCGCATATGGTTTTAAGCGGGCCTAAAGCTGTCGTGTGAGCCCGCTAAAATGAAAACGGGCCCTGCATATGCTCATATGCAGGGCCTGTCATATCCATTATGTGAAAAGCTTAGCTAACAGCCTTAGCTAATAGCCTTAGCCAACAGCTTAGCCAATTGCGGCCTTAAGCTCGTCAATCAGGTCTGTGCGCTCCCAAGAGAAATGACCTTCATCCGTCGCAACACGGCCAAAATGACCATAAGCCGCGCTAGGCGCATAGATGGCTTTATTAAGCTGTAAATGCTCGCGAATGCCGCGCGGAGATAAATTCATCGCCTTGCGAATAGCGGCTTCAATCTGCTCGGCGCTATAGCTATTGTCGTCCGCAACATCCACATAGATAGAGGTCGGAGCAGGAACGCCAATCGCATATGAGACCTGAATATTGACCCAATCGGCCAGACCTGCGGCCACGATATTTTTCGCCAAATAGCGTGTGGCATAGGCCGCGCTGCGATCAACCTTTGTCGGATCTTTACCAGAAAAAGCGCCGCCGCCATGAGGCGCCATACCGCCATATGTATCAACGATAATTTTACGTCCCGTCAAACCAGCATCCCCGTCAGGGCCGCCAATGACAAATTTACCCGTTGGGTTAATATGCCAAACCGTATTATCGGTAATCCAGCCATCGGGCATGACCTCGTGAATATAGGGCTTGACCAGCGCGGCCACATCGGCGCTCTCCATAGAGGCGTCTAAATGCTGTGTAGATAAAACAATCGCGCTCGCTTCAACGGGCTTGCCATTATCATAGCGCATAGTGACTTGCGACTTACTATCGGGGCCAAGCTGGGTGATGCCTTCTTCTTTGCGCGCGCGCGCAAGGCGTTCTAAGATTTTATGGCTGTAATGCACAGGAGCGGGCATAAGCTCTGGCGTGTCAGAACATGCATAGCCAAACATAATCCCTTGGTCGCCAGCGCCCTCTTCCGTATGAAGGCCCGTGCCGCTATCCACGCCCTGAGCAATATCAACAGATTGGGCATGCAGCAAAACTTGCACATCAGCATGTTTCCAGTGAAAACCCTCTTGCTCATATCCAATATCTTTAATCGCGGCGCGGGCGCGCTCTTCAATCATAGCGGGCGTGATTTTATCTGTGCCGCGCGTCTCCCCCGCAATCACAACTTTATTAGTTGTAGTCAGGGTTTCTGCCGCCACGCGCACATCCCAAGCGGACATGCCATCAGCGATAGATTCGCGGAAAAATAAATCAACAATCTCATCGGAAATACGGTCAGAGACTTTATCTGGGTGACCTTCTGAAACAGATTCAGAAGTAAATTCATAACATTTACGGCTCATGATTTGCCCTTATAATTTGGCGTTAAATATGGAGTGGCCTAATAAAGCCTAATAGCGATAATGCTCTGGCTTATAGGGACCAGATTGCGTGACCCCGATATAATCGGCTTGCTCTTTGGAGAGTTGAGTCAGCTTCACGCCGATTTTTTCAAGATGTAGACGCGCAACTTTTTCATCCAAATGCTTGGGCAGCATATAGACTTTATTCTCATATTTCTTGGTTTTAGCTTTGCTATCTTCCCAAAGCTCGATTTGCGCGAGCACTTGATTGGTAAAAGAAGCTGACATCACAAATGATGGGTGACCTGTCGCATTTCCAAGATTGAGCAAACGGCCCTGAGAGAGCAAAATCATACGGTTGCCCTTCGGGAAGGTAATCATATCGACTTGGTCTTTAATATTCGTCCACTCAAGATTATTAAGCGCGGCGACTTGGATTTCATTATCAAAGTGACCAATATTGCCGACAATCGCCATATCTTTCATCTCGCGCATATGCTCAATGCGGATCACGTCTTTATTGCCTGTGGTCGTGACGAAAATATCCGCCTGCGCAACAGTGTCTTCCAGCGTTGTAACTTCAAAGCCGTCCATCGCCGCTTGCAGCGCGCAAATCGGATCAACTTCTGTGACCTTAACGCGCGCGCCCGCCCCGCGAAGAGAGGCAGCCGAGCCTTTACCGACATCGCCGTAACCAAGCACAACAGCCGTTTTGCCCGCCATCATCGTATCTGTGGCGCGGCGAATGCCGTCAACGAGGCTTTCCTTACAGCCATATTTATTATCAAATTTTGACTTAGTGACAGAGTCGTTCACGTTAATCGCAGGGAAAGGCAGCTGGCCTTTTTCAACCAATTCATAAAGGCGGTGAACGCCTGTTGTGGTTTCCTCGGACACGCCGACGATCTGATCACGCATTTTTGTGAACCAACCCGGGCTGGCCGCCATGCGTGCTTTGATCTGTGCAAAAATTGCCTCTTCTTCTTCAGAGCCTGGCTCGCCTTCAATAAGCTCTGGCTCGCCATTTTCTACGCGCGCGCCCAAAAGAATATAAAGCGTGGCATCCCCGCCATCATCAAGAATGATATTTGGCCCTTCTGGGAAGAGGAATGATTTATCCAGATAATCCCAATGCTCTGTCAGGCTTTGGCCTTTAACCGCAAAAACAGGAATTTTTGCCGCCGCAATGGCCGCCGCAGCATGGTCTTGGGTGGAGAAAATATTACATGACGCCCAGCGCACATCCGCGCCTAATGCCGTCAACGTTTCAATCAAGACAGCCGTTTGGATTGTCATATGCAGCGAGCCAACAATACGCGCGCCTGCAAGTGGCTTTGAATCGCCAAATTCTTCGCGCAAAGACATAAGTCCGGGCATTTCGGTTTCTGCAATATCAAGTTCTTTGCGGCCAAAATCGGCTAGCTCAATATCTTTGACGACATAATCAGTAAAAGTGCTCATAACAGGCTCAATTTTTAAGGGCGGCTCAGGCAAGCTAGCCCATGGGTTAAATTCTAAAACCGCTTAAAACATGTTTTTATAAGAATATAAAGATTTTTTTATATTATTACCAGCTCCGACATGATAGGTCGATATTATATGGGAAATTCTCGCATGAATCCCGCGCTAATACACTGATAATGAATAGGATCCCAAAATATGAGCCATGCAGCCTATGATATTCTTGGAATTGGCAATGCAATTATGGATGTCATTGCCCCCGTTAAAGACGATTTTCTAACTCAAAATGATATTCCCAAAGGCGGTATGGCCCTCATTGATAGCGAGCGCGCCATTGGCTTATCTGCCTTGCTTGCCCCGCTAAGCCCTACAGAAATTGCAGGCGGGTCAGGCGCGAACACAATAGCGGGCGCGGCGATGCTAGGCGCAAAAACGGCTTATATTGGCGTTGTCGCCGATGATGATATGGGCGCGCGCTTTAGCGCTGGTATGAATGCAAGCGGGGTGGCCTATGATACACCCGCCCAAGCAGGGGGCCTTCCCACGGCGCGCTGCCTGATTGCCGTCACGCCAGATGGCGAGCGCTCTATGAGTACATTTTTAGGCGCGTCAACTCAGTTCACGCCAGACCATCTTGATATGGATAAAGTCAAAACCGCCAAGATTGTTTACCTCGAAGGTTATCTTTTTGATAGCGAGCCAGCCAAAGCCGCCTTTATAAGCGCGGCCAAAACCGCCCGCATGGCAGGCAATAAAGTCGCCTTAACCCTGTCTGATAGTTTTTGCGTGGGCCGGCACAAAGAGGCCTTTAAAGAGCTTGTCGCCAATCACATTGATATTCTTTTTGCAAATGAAGATGAAATTACCGCCCTTTATGACACAACAATTGACGGCGCGATGGCGCAGCTACGCAGCATTAAGCTCATCGCCGCTATCACGCGCTCTGAAAAAGGCTCTGTCATTATTGACGGGGATCAAGCCCATCTTATTGACGCCGCGCCTATCGGCCAACTTGTCGACACAACGGGGGCGGGCGATCAATATGCAGCTGGATTTCTAGCCGCCTTTGCGCGCGGTGAGGATTTACGCCAATGCGGGACATGGGGCAGCGCCTGCGCCGCCGAAGTCATTCAGCATTACGGGGCACGGCCAGAGCGCGAAATAACGCTATAAAAGACATCTTGCTAGAAAAAAGTCTAAAGGCGAGGCGCGCCGATATAGATTGAAATTTATATTTCAATCAGCTAGCTTGCGCCAAATATAAATTTTACAAAGACACGTTCTAAACAGCTTGGGGAGCCAACATGCTAAAATTAAGAAAACCCGTCTATATTCTCACCATATTAGCCATACTGGCTGTACCGTTTTGGTTTTTACTCGCCTCTTACGGCACCAAAGCTGGCTGGTGGGCTCCAAATCATGGCATGAATGCGATGAGCCGCGAGCAAACAAAAACCATCGGCTATGTCGCTATGGGCTTTGGCGTTCTTACGCTTTTAATTGCCGCCATCCCAAAACCGCGAAAAATCATTGGTATGATTTTAGGCGTTTTCGCGATCGCTTTTCCTGTCGTCACGCAAAGCCAAGCCGCCAAATATGAAGCGGCCAGAATGAACACAGCGGGCATTTATGATGTTGCGAGTACGCGCGTTAACGCGCCAATCTTCTCTGATTTCATCATGAACCAGCGCGCAGAGTCAGGCCAGCGCGGAAACCCTGTTGATGATTATGGGACGAAAGAAACGCGCCGCGGTGAATTAGTCGCAGATGTCGCAAGTGAAGCCTATCCCGACATTAAAACGCTCACATTAAATGAGAGCAAAGATCAAGCTTTTGATCGCGCCTTAAGAGCGGTGAACTCACTGGGCTGGGATGTTGCAACCACGGATAAAGCGGCAGGGATAATCGAAGCCACAGATTCAACGCCGTGGTATGGCTATAAAGATGATGTGGCTATTTGGATCGCTGCCAATGGCGACCAAAGCCGTCTTGATATACGCTCAGTTTCACGGGTCGGGGGACGCGACTTTGGTAAAAACGCCAAACGCATTCGCGCCTTCATGGACAAGATGGGCCAATA
>JALZUP010000456.1 GCA_023301505.1 Robiginitomaculum sp. | reverse complement strand
TTTTGGCAGCATTTTCAATCAAGGCTGGCTTCACGCCCTCGGCAAGCAGGTTTGTTCCTTCTTGTAGATAGCGCATCACGCAGCGATTAGCGTAGAATCCGCGCGTATCTTCAACCACAATCGGAACCTTGCGAATCTTGCTCACAAAATCAATCGCGCGCGAGATAGCATAATCAGATGTCTTCTTGCCTTTGATAATTTCCACCAACATCATTTTATGCACGGGGCTAAAGAAATGAATGCCGATAAAATTATCAGGACGAGAGGAGGCTTTGGCCAAATCACTGATCGGAATAGTCGAGGTATTGGAGCCCATAATAGCTGTATCGCCTATAATCTCCTCAGTCATTTTCGTGATTTTAGCTTTAAGCTCTGAGTTTTCAAATACGGCTTCAACAACCAGATCAACATCTTTCAAAAGATTATAATCAGTAGTGGCGGTAATGCGCGCCGCCACAGCATCTGCCTTTTCTTGGGTGGTGCGTTTACGTTTGACGCGCTTGGCTTGCTCGTCAATCGTCATTTGCTTGCCTTTATCTGCGCCCTCTTGGTCACGGTCAATTAAGACAACCTCAATGCCCGACATAGCGGAGACATAAGCCACGCCCGCGCCCATAAAGCCCGCGCCAATCACGCCGATCTTTTTGATCTCGCCTTTGGTCTGGCCCGCAGGACGCGCCTCGCCTTTTTCCAAAGCTTGTTTGGATAAAAATAGCGAGCGGATCATATTATGCGATTCAGGGCGCAATAACAGATCACAGAAATAGCGCGCTTCAATACGCAGCGCCGCATCCATCGGCACAAGCGCGCCTTCATAGGCAGATTTTAGAATATTGATCATGGCAGGATAATTGCCATAGCTCTCTTTGCGCACCATGGCATTAGCGCCTGTAAACATCGGATAGCCTTTTGCCGAATATGGCGCGCCATTAGGATAGCGAAACCTGTCCGCGTCCCAAGGCTGCGTGGCTTTGGGATTATCTTTTACCCATTGCTTAGCTGTTGCAACCAAGTCAGCGGCTGGAACGCTGGCGTGGAAAATACCCTGCGCTGTGGCTGTTTTAGCATCGAGTTGCTTGCCTTGCAGTAAAACGGCTGAGGCGTTCATTAGGCCTACAAGACGCGGCAGGCGCTGCGTGCCGCCCGCGCCCGGCAAAAGACCGATAAGCGCTTCGGGAAGGCCAACTTTGGCTTTGGGGTTATCAGAGGCAATAAAGCGCCCTGTACAGGCCAGCACAAATTCAAACCCGCCGCCAAGCGCAATACCATTAAGCGCCGCAGCAATCGGTTTGCCGCATGTTTCAAGCCCGCGAAACGCGCCAGATAATTCCATCACGCTTTCAAACAGTTTTTTTCTACCTGCCTCAGGGTCTGTTTTTAAAAGCCCCTGCACGCGGCCTAAATGACCGCCCATTTCTTCAAGGTCAGCGCCCGCGCAAAAGGCTGATTTACCCGAGGTAATCACCGCGCCTTTTATAGCGTCATCTTCGCTGATTTTTTTCGTAAATTCGGCAATCTCAGCCACCACGGCCTGTGACAACACATTCATGCTGCGCCCTGGGCTATCAAATGTGATTAAGGCAATTCCGTCAGCGTCTAACTCTAATTTAAAATGTTTCATTGTCTTTATCTCTCTATTTCGCCCTAAACCCGCTCGATGATTGTGGCCGACCCCATACCGCCGCCAACGCAGAGTGTGATAAGGCTCGTCTCTTTATTTGAGCGTTCCAACTCATCCACCATTGTGCCCAAGATCATCGCTCCCGTTGCGCCCAATGGATGGCCCATCGCAATAGCGCCGCCATTGACGTTGATGACATCATGGTCAATCTCATGGGCTTGCATAAAGCGCAGCACCACAGAGGCGAAGGCTTCATTAAGTTCCCAAAGATCAATATCGGATTTGCTCATGCCAGCCTTTTTCAAGGCCTTAGTGGCGACAAATTCTGGCCCCGTCAGCATGATGGTCGGCTCACTGCCAATCTCGGCGAAGGCTTTGATACGCGCGCGCGCCTTAAGGCCAAGCGCCTCGCCCATTTCCTTACTGCCAATAAGCACAGCAGAGGCTCCGTCAACAACACCAGAACTATTCCCCGCATGATGAACATGGTTCACGGTCTCTAGCTCAGGATATCTTTGCACGGCGACAAAATCAAAGCCCGGCATGACTTGGCCCATAGCCGTAAAGGATGGGTTTAAGCCGCCAAGGCTTTGCATATCTGTACCCGGGCGCATATGTTCGTCATGGTCTAATATCGTAACGCCAAGCTGATCTTTAACGGGAACAACGCCTTTGGCAAAGCGCCCCTCTTTCCAAGATTGCGCCGCGCGCTTTTGACTCTCAACAGCATAGGCATCGCAATCATCACGGCTAAATCCATATTTGGTCGCGATTAAATCAGCCGAAATACCTTGCGGGACAAGATAATGGTCAAAGGAGAAACTAGGGTCTACACCCATCGCGCCGCCATCACTGCCCATTGGCACGCGCGACATGCTCTCAACACCGCCCGCTACAATTATGTCAGACATTCCCGACATGACTTTGGCTGCGCCCATATTCACCGCTTCCAGACCAGAGGCACAAAACCGATTAATCGTCACCCCCGCTGCATTTTGGTGATAATTCGCTGTAATCGCTGCCGTGCGCGCAATATCCGCGCCCTGGCCCGCCACAGGCGAAACGCAGCCCATAATCACATCATCAACTTTGGACGTGTCCAAATCATTGCGATCGCGCAGCGCTTCGAGCTGTTGTGTCAATAAAGAGAGCGCTGTGATCTCATGTAAAGATCCGTTCTTTTTACCCTTGCCGCGCGGGGTGCGCACCGCGTCATATATATATGCATCTGCCATGTTTGGCTCCCTATTATTATCGTAAAAATGCGCCGCAAATTTGCGGCGCTAATCGTCATTATGAGCTATTAAAATGCGGCTGCGTCTAGCGCCATAAGCGGCTCTGCGCCGGTTTTAAGCTTAGCTAAATGCGCGCCAACCATTGGCAACATACGCGAGACGAAATAGCGCCCCGTAATGAGCTTATTGGCATAGAAATCATCATCCGTGCCCTCATCAATGGCCTTTTGCGCCGTTACAGCCATCATCGCCCACATATAGGACAACATCGTCAGACCCATCATATGCATATAATCAACAGAGCCAGCGCCAGCATTATCAGGATTACCCATGCCATTTTGCATGAGCCACATTGTGCCTTCATTGAGCTGATCTTTAGCCTCTTTAAGACCCGTAATAAATTCGGCAATATTTTCATTATCGCCATTTTCTGCGAGGAAGCCGTCAATCTCTTTGGACAAACTCATAAGAGCGCGCCCCCCCTTGCGAGCCAATTTACGGCCAACAAGGTCAAGCGCCTGAATACCATTTGCGCCCTCATAAATCGCTGCAATACGTGTATCGCGCACAAATTGACTCATGCCCCATTCTTCGACATAGCCATGGCCGCCAAAGATTTGTTGACAATCCACTGTCGTATGCACAGCTTTATCGGTGATGTAGCCTTTAATCACGGGGGTTAGCAGACCCATATAATCATCACATTTCTCGCGGAAAGCCTCGTCAGGATGGACAAGCTCTAAATCTTCATGAAGCGTAGACCAGAACACCAAAGCGCGCGCGCCTTCATTAAAGGCTTTGGTTTCCAAAAGCATGCGGCGCACATCAGGATGCACAATAAGCGGATCAGCAGGGCCTTTCTCATTTTTAGGCCCTGTCAGGCTGCGCCCCTGAAGGCGCTCTGTCGCATAAGCCACCGCGTTTTGATAAGCCACTTCGGACTGAGACAGCCCCTGCATACCCACATCAAGGCGGGCGCGGTTCATCATCACGAACATGACCCTTAGGCCCTTATTTTCTTCGCCGATCATATAGCCTTCAGCGTCATCATAATTCATGACACATGTGGAATTGCCGTGAATACCCATTTTATGCTCAATGGAGCCACATGATACACCATTTTTCTCGCCCGGATTACCCTCTGCATCGAGCTTAAATTTCGGCACAATAAAGAGCGAAATACCCTTCACGCCCTCAGGCGCGCCCTCGGCGCGGGCCAAAACCAAATGAATGATATTGTCTGACATGCCATGCTCACCCGCCGAGATGAAAATCTTTTGGCCAGAAATTTTATAACTGCCATCCCCATTCGGCACGGCCTTTGTCTTTAGAAGGCCCAAATCAGTCCCGCAATGCGGCTCGGTCAGGTTCATTGTCCCCGTCCACTCACAGGTAATCATTTTCGGCAGATAAGTCTGTTTTTGCTCGTCGCTACCGCCAATAGAGATAGCCTTGATCGCGCCATTGGTCAGGCCGGGATACATAGCAAAAGCCATATTGGCAGAGGATTGCATTTCGCCCGCTGCAATACCGACAATGCCCGGCAAGCCTTGGCCGCCATATTCTGGATCATGGCCTAAAGACGTCCAGCCATTTTCTGCCATCGTTTTAAACGCTTCAGGGAAACCTGTCGGAACAGAGACAGAGCCATCATCATTGCGCGTGCAGCCTTCATGGTCGCCAACAACATTAAGAGGCGTGAGAACTTCTTGAGCGAACTTCCCGCTCTCTTCCAAAATAGCGTCCATCAAATCTTTATCGACCTCAGAAAATCTCTCATATTGCTGAAGCTGTGACGCATCGAGCATTTCATGCATAAGGAATTTCATATCTCGAATGGGGGCATTATAAACTGGCATAATCTATCTCTCTTTAGTCTCTTTCAATTATTTGGATAAGAACGAATATGGGGTTCAAATCATTCAGATGTTTTGTCTTTATATTGTTACAATCTAACATGCCTCGTCGGCAAAATCATCAGGGATGGCCCCCCGAAAGGCCGCCTCATAGGCACTGGAAAACTGTAATATATTAACATTTTTAGACGGGTCATCCAGATAAGCTTGTATACGCATACATAAGGCAGTTAGATTATGCTGCATCGTTTCAATATCAGATTGACGGCGCCCAAGGCTTTCAATGACACGTTGAAAATTATTTTTACGGCGTAAAAGCTCAGACCTATCAAGCACTTCGCCGTCCATAACATCGAAGACCTCTTTGATGTCATCAAGCGAAAACCCCATGCGTTTAGCGCGCAAAATTTGCGTCAGGCGATCATATTCGCGGGCAGAAAAAATCCGTGCATTGCCCTCACGGCGCGGAGTGAGCAGGCCCTTATCTTCATAAAACCGAATGGTGCGCGGCGTAATATCAAACTTACGCGCTAAATCCCGAATGCCCCACTCTTGCACCTCTTGCCCTCCATCCTGAAACGCGATTTGAGACGCTTCAGATGAATCGGCAGGTGAATTGGCGAGCGAGGGCACAGAGTTATCAATAGGGTTAAGCATTTTCCTAATCATAGAGCTATGTATATATTACGTTGACGTTAACGTCAAGCAAGATTATCGCCCTCTCTCCCCCCATAATGAGGTGAGAAGACAACAGATGATAAATGACCGTTATGTTTGGCCGCTAAGGTGGCACTTCTGCTTGACCGCTAAGGCAGCAATGCAGATAAGCACGATATGATCAATTTATTTTTTGCACATCTAAAACATGTCAGCTCTATTAAGCCTGCAGCCTCTGTCCAGCCGCGCATAGCGCGCCGCCAAGCCAGGCCAATGAGCGCGCTTATATGCCTAAGCCTAAGTTTTAGCGCTGCGCCCGCCATGGCGCAAAATGCCGACGATTTTGACCCTTATAGTGCCTATCGCAACCAGCAATATAGCGCTCCGACTTACGCAGACCCAAACCCAACTTATGTAGAGCCATATGTTGAACCTTATGTAGAGCCGCAAAGTTATGTGGAGCCACAAAGTAATATTATAACACCCCAGCCTTCAATAGCCCAACTTACGACAGATACGGCTCCAGCCGTGGATTCACGCTGGCAATTAACAGCTGATCCAACCGCGCAAACCCCTAATCAGGACGCCATCCAAACATCCACCCAAGCGCCCCAAAATCAAGCGCCCCGGAATAACGCATCCTTATCAACGGCGCGCCTTGAAATTGCGCCATTTTACCTCTCCGCGCAGCAATATTTACAGCAGCGCGCCGCCTATACAGGGCGGCAAGGCAGCTATGAGGTTACAAAGCTCAGCTATGATATAAGCTCACAAACCATAGACGCGATAAATGGCAAACGCATCATTATCGGCATTAGTGATGATTTTGCCTATCAAACAGAGCAAGGTAGCGCGTCTGTGTTGATCTATGATTTTGCCTTTAACCGCATTATCGAAGTCGGCAAAAGAGCGGCGCTAGATGCCAGTTTTGTAAATCACAATATGTTCCCCAGCGTTCAGCGCAATGTTGAGCGCATTAACGCGCTGACTGACGCTGGAAGGCTAACGCATATATCGCAAAATGGTCAAAATTATGAGGCGTTTTGGCTGGAAAGCGAGGCCCGCTATAGCGCCGTAGATCACCGCGCGAGTCTTGAAATAGAAAACCCCAGCCCCGCATTTGACGCCCCCGCTACACTTATTGCGCGCTATGAAGGCGAGACCGTTTTAGAGGCGCAATATAGCGATGAGATATTTTATAGCCCCGAACAAAGCAATGTGATGCGCCGCTATGCACATTTCAATTGGCCTATTCACCCGCAAATCACCCGCGTCCTTCTCACCGACAGACCGCTTGAGAGCCTTAAATTTAAATCGTCGAAGAATACGCGCCTTAATGATCAAAGCTGGACGCTGGCAAATCGCGAGCAGGTGAGCGAGCCTTTCCCCCTTCCCGCAAATGCACAGCCCCAGACACAGGCCTTGCCTAAACTTTTAATCACAGCCCTGCAAAATGCCGCGCAAATAAAACATGGCGGCGGACAACGCAGCATTGAAACAATTGCGCAAAATATCCGCACATCACTGCGCAATGAAGATCATTTAGCCGCATGGCTTGAGGGGCAAAGCTATCTCTCATATGGCATGAATGCGCAGATTAGCCATTGCCCGCATGACGATGTCTGCGAGGCTATGAATGTCATAGAGCAGCAAGCCAGCAGCAAGCCAGAGCTAGCCGCTATGATCAAAAACTTTAGCGATGCTGGCACGGTAGATGGCCGCCTCATTGCCGCTCAGCGCCTCAATAGCTGGCTTGATGAAAATCCACCTCACCCCACCATATTGCGCGCACTGGCAAAGACAATGATGAGCATTGACCCCGCCTTAACCGAGCTCGCCCAGCTAGGTGATATCAATATTAATGAAACACTCATCACCGCCTTGGCGCTCGACCCCTTTGACAAGCAAAACCATCTTGGCCTTGCCCAATATTATCTAACTCATAAGCAATTTGATAATGCATGGAATATTTACGACTCCATGCGCGCGCTTCTCGAAGAGACAGAATTATCTAATTTAAGCATAGATAAAGTCGAATCCGAGCTAGAATTCAAAGCGCGCGGATATTTAAGCCCTTAGCTCAAAACTGAGCGCTTTTGCCTAAATTAGGCGCATTTGCTCCTAAAAAGCCAGATAACTGCGCTTTTTTACCCATAATCTGCTCTTTTTTAAGGCGACGTTAACCACAAATCAGCCTAGCTGTTAACTCACTGATTTGCGGCGTGCAGACTTGTCTTTTGATCAAAGCTTGTCACCTTTAAAAAATGCGCGGCAATGCAGAGCATATAGGAAGCAGATGGCCGCGAAATCTAAAACCACCTCGAGCCGTGACACGCTGGCGAAACTTCGCGCGCATGTGACTGAGATTGAACAGCGCCTTGAAATGGCCGATCATGCCAATGAGCGCGCCACGGCGGCACTACGCACCGCCTTTGAAAGCCTTGGCAGCCAAAGCGGAACAAATGAGCAAGCTTTGCGCGCTCATACGGATCGTTTGGCCACGCATCTAAATAATCTGATTGTAAAAACCCGCAAAGATATCAGCGCCGATTTGAAAAAAACTCTCGCTAATCCGCGTCTGGGCGATTTGGATGCCGCCATACAGGCCAACCACAGAACGCTCACACAGGCAGAAATTGCGCAGGCCGAGGCCATTGGCAAGGTCAACACTCAAATCAC
>JALZUP010000455.1 GCA_023301505.1 Robiginitomaculum sp. | reverse complement strand
GGCTGAACTGCACTGCTTATAAAAAGACTTAGGCGCGCATAAAAAACGCGCCATACTCCTATAACGAAGCGGCGCGTTTTTCTAATATTATGAGCGCTAATTAAATAGCTCTCTTATCAATGACTAGTCAGCCATTTTGATGTTTTCGACGGCAGTTTTGCCAGAGCGCTGATCTACAGCTGTGTCGAAAGAGACTTTGTCGCCTTCTTGCAGGCCATCAATACCAGCGCGCTGAAGAGCAGAGATGTGTACAAACACATCGTCGCCGCTATCGGGTGCAATAAAGCCGAAGCCTTTTGAAGAATTAAAAAACTTAACAGTTCCGTTTCTCATATCTGACATGGTTTTTTCCTTTCACGTCATAAGTGTGCCTAGTTCCGGAAGTGGAACTGTGGCGTTTGTCGATGTCGGGAAGAAAAAAATACATAGTCGCCACACGTGTTGGACTACGGTGGCTATAAGCCAGATCGGTCGGCCGTTTATCGATAATCTGCATATGGACGTTGTTAACGAGAATTGCAAGCTTATTTTAGAAACTGAATGCAGTTATGGCCTGCCTAATCACCCCATTTTAAGCCAAATCACTCAAAACATAAGGTTTAAACATATGTTTTGAATGATAAAGCTGCGCCTCGTTCATAGTCAAAGACAGATCATGACCACCGCTCCCCTAGCCAATATCTTCGCGCACCGTCCCGTCAGCGCTTAAATAAATCTGGCCGCCTAGCTCTTTAAATTTGTCGCTCATTTCGGCCATACCTTCAACGGCTTCGCTTGGGTACAGCGCCGCTTTTTCATTATCGCTTAGCCCTTCGGCATATTCGCGCACTTCTCTTGTGATCTCCATAGAGCAGAATTTTGGGCCACACATAGAGCAGAAATGCGCGGTTTTATGCGCGTCTTTAGGCAGGGTTTGGTCGTGGAAATCGCGAGCGGTTTCAGGGTCTAGGGCGAGATTGAATTGATCCTCCCACCTAAATTCAAAGCGCGCGCGAGAGAGGGCATCATCGCGAATTTGCGCGGCGGGATGTCCTTTGGAAATATCAGCAGCATGCGCGGCGAGCTTATAAGTAATCACGCCGACTTTAACATCGTCGCGGTCAGGTAAGCCAAGATGCTCTTTGGGCGTCACATAACATAACATAGACGTGCCAAACCAGCCAATCATCGCCGCGCCAATGCCAGAGGTAATATGGTCATAGCCGGGCGCAATATCTGTCGTGAGCGGGCCGAGCGTGTAGAACGGAGCCTCGTGGCATTCTTTGAGCTGTTTATCCATATTGATTTTAATCTTGTTCATGGACACATGGCCGGGGCCTTCAATCATGACCTGACAGCCCTTGGCCCATGCGACTTTAGTTAGCTCTCCGAGAGTTTCAAGCTCGGCAAATTGCGCGCGATCATTGGCGTCAGCCACCGCCCCAGGGCGCAAACCATCACCGAGGCTAAAGGTAACATCATAGGCGCGCATGATGTCGCAAATATCTTCGAAATGAGTATATAAAAAGCTCTCTTCATGGCGCGCCAGCATCCATTTAGCCATAATAGAACCGCCGCGGCTAACAATGCCGCAAACGCGATTAGCGGTCAGATGGATATAGGCCAAACGCACGCCTGCATGGATGGTGAAATAATCAACGCCCTGCTCGCATTGCTCGATCAGTGTATCGCGGTAAATCTCCCATGTTAGGTCTTCGGCCACCCCGTCCACTTTTTCTAGCGCTTGGTAAATCGGCACGGTGCCAATCGGCACAGGGCTGTTACGGATGATCCATTCGCGGGTGTTGTGAATATTGCGGCCCGTGGATAAATCCATCACATTATCCGCGCCCCAGCGCGTCGCCCAGACCATCTTATCAACCTCTTCTTCCACCGAAGACGCCACGGCAGAGTTACCAATATTGGCATTGATTTTCACAAGGAAATTACGGCCAATAATTTGCGGCTCTAGCTCTGGATGGTTGATATTTGCGGGTACAACAGCGCGGCCAGCGGCAATCTCATCTCTGACAAATTCAGGCGTGACAAAGGCAGGAATATTCGCGCCAAAGCTCTCTCCTGCGGCCACACGGGCCTGCGCGCCCGGCACCATAGATTTACGGCCCAAATTTTCACGCTCGGCAATATAGATCATTTCTTTGGTGATTATGCCAGCTTTCGCAAATTCATATTGCGTGACCATTTCGCCGGGCTTGCCGCGCAAAGGCTTATTTCTAACTGGAAATTCACGGGCCAAATATTTGCCGCTCGCCCCGCCATTATCTTCTGGCTTAACGTCGCGCCCCTCATAGCCTTCAACGCCGCCGCGCTCAATAACCCATGCCGTGCGCGGACGGGCAAGACCCTTTTCTACATCAATCGTGACGCTCTCATCCGTATAAGGCCCAGAGGTATCATAGACAGGCACATCAGGCTCGCCCGCGCTCTCATGGAGGTGAACAAGGCGGTGCGGAACCCGCAAAGACGGGTCAGCATCAGGCGCGGTATAAACCTTAGACGAGCTGGGCAAATATCCCGTCGTGACCTCAGGTGTCTGGAACTGGGATTGATCAATGAGTTTATTCATGAGAGGGGCCTTTCAAAAGGTCGCGGGTTTCACCCAGCTTGGAAAAATAATCTTGATGACTGGCGGCCAAATCTTCTGGCACGTTAATTGGGACATGGACACCGATGGAGCGTTTCACCTTTATGCCGCGCAATATGGCTTGCCCCTGCGCCGATGTTAGGAACCAGTAAGGCGGGAAGGCTGTGTCTGTATCGCGCGCATCCCAATGGTCAATATGCGGGACATAGTGAACAGCTTGCGGGTCGGCGTCGCCCATATGCATGAGCGTGACCGCCTCATCCCCCTCGCCTAATGTGATGCGGTAGACCATATTTTGCACCACTTTACGGTGCTGCGCTGGCCAGCCAGCATGGGCAATACGCACGGCTGTGGCCTCTATGCCGCTCAAGGCAATGTTTTGCGGGGCCTCGCCATAATCCATATCAAGGATAGACATGCGCGCCATTAATGCCGCGTCCCAGCTTGGGTCAGTTTGCATCATCTCCAAAGCTTGTTGCGGGGCGATAAGATGCACGCTCGCTTGCGCCTGCATATAGCCGATCATTTGCGGCGCGCTAAAATGGTCGCGATGGGCGTGGCTGATAAAGACGGCGTCCACCCCTTCAAACTCGCCCTGCCCTGCCATGAGAGCAGATAGATCAGCCGCGCTTGGTTCTTGATACGTGCCAAAGCCTGTGACTTGGAACGGGTCAAAGAGGATTTTAACATGGCCGCTTTGCGCCATCACCCCTTCATTGGCGATATAGCGCGCAGAAGATATATGCAGAGCTTCATCTGACACATCAGGTGACGCATCATGTGCATAGGCACTAGCTCCTGCTAAAAGCAGGCTAAGAGAGGTTAAAGCTGTGACTGCATATCGCATCAAAATATTTCCGTCCTTCGCGCCGGTATGAGCCGGATCAAGTTCAAAGGATACTTCTCAGCCCAAATGGACGCTCCTCGGATAAATGAGACGATACAAGATTTCACGCGATAGGCCAAGCCATTTACAGCTTAAAAACATAATAAGAGTTTATCGTAAATGGCGCGGATATGGCTACGTCTGAACAGCGCTCTTACAATGGCGCCCAATATCCATAGTCATTATAGGCGCGTTTTAAGGGCAGCGCACTAGCGGGCCGCCTTTTGCCCCCGCAATGATGATATTATCAGCACTTATGCGCGTGATGAGGACAAGCTCGGCCTCATCTTGCGTCTCTATGCGCGGACAATATCCAGCCACGGCATAGCTGCCATTTTGAAGCTCTTCAACAACGGCAAGTTTGCAAGGCTCTTCTTCGGGGCGCACAAAGCTCTCCTCCGTCAGCTCCCATTTAAGAGCTGCGTTTTCGCAAGAATTTTCAGGAGCCCAATTGCCTAAAAGAGACCGTTTATAAACCTCAAGACCCGTCTCGCGCGCAACACCTAAGACAGGGTCATCCATTTGAGGCTCAAACCTACGGGCTTCTTCCTCGGCCTTTTCATCTAAGACTTTTTGAACGCTCGGCGGAGCCTCGCAGGCACATAAGGATAAGGCTAAACCGCCAAATATAGCATATGTAAATTTCATGGTTTTGCCCAATCCCAAAGGAATATTACGGCTCAATATATCACTCAGTTCTCATATAGCAAAACAATAGAGACGACCATATTGCGCCATATCATATCATTTATCTTATATGATTTATTCAATAATCTTTACTGAGTAATCTCTGGCGTAATGGTCAGGCTATCTACAGGTTCATCCTCGCAAATATCATTGATCACCTTGCCTTCACCATTCACATAATAAACATATTCAGGCGTAATCACGCGCTCAAATGGCACGGCGACCTCTTGCGGCGGCGGGGTGACATCGCGCACCTCACCCGTTACCGGGTCGGTGATAAATTGCGGGGTGTTTTCAACACTTGAAATGGCGGTTCCGCGTTTGATTTCAGCAGGGACGACTACCCGTTCCAGCTCATGAACGGGAATACAAGTGCGTACCGGCTGAACAATAATTGGCTCTGCAATCTCTTCAATGACTGGCACTGGCTCTGGCACGGTTTTGCACCCTCCCAGCACGGCGAGAGAAAACAGAGCCGTAAGCCCTAAAATATAAGGGGAAAGGTAGCGTGTCTGTGTCATAATTATCTCCATCACCATTGCCAAACTATTGCAAAAAAGCCGTCACTCACATATGAGTTCAAGGCGGCATAGACTTTTTAAAGCGAGCTGCATAGAGCAAAGCTGCGCTTCGTCTGTGGCTAATATGAGATAAAATAAGGTTTATTTAGAGACGGCTTGATGGCCATTTAAAGGCCATTTCCTCAAACCGTCTCTTTTTTTAAGGCTTTATTGGTGAAACTCTAGACTCTCAAGAGCCTTCAAAAGCCGTAAAGTGCCTAGCAGCAGCTCTCGCGCTGGCTTGGGTCTGTCGTTACTTTCAATTTTCCCAATTTCGTTTCCTGCGGCTCTCGGCGGCGTACACCGCAATCACCAGCGGGCCAGTCAATCTGCTCCGTCACTTCAACAGCGGGATCGATGAAATAAAACATGTCTTCGCCATAAGGCTCTTTTTGCAGCAGTTTATACGTCTTTTCGCAAACTGCGCTGCGCTCCCCACGAAGGAAAATATGTCCATCATCATCTTGGATTTGCCGAAACGGGCCTTTATAGATCACAGCCTGATTTTTCTCATAGCATGGGCCATGCTTGCCTTTATAGGCCAGATAGGTGGCGCTACGATATTCAATGCCGTCAACAATCTGCCATGGCTCGGCCTCAAACTTATCAACAGAAATGCCGTGAAAGCCTGCCTCTTCAAGCGCGGTGCAGAAATGATCTTCACGCAGCGCGCCAGAAATACAGCCAGACCATAGACGCGCATCATTTTTAAGGTCCTCTGGGCTATCCTCATCAGAGACAATATCTGAGACTGCCACACGGCCGCCAATTTTGAGCACACGGAACATTTCTGCAAAGAGTTGTTTCTTCTTAGAGTCAGAGACAAGGTTTAGCACACAATTAGATACAATGACGTCCACGCTATTATCGGCGATCATCGTCATCTCTTGGCCAAGGCGTAAAATCTCCGCCTCCATAGCCTCCATGCCCGCCGCATCTGTAACGGGGTTTTTCGCAAGCCAGTCATTAAGCAGGTCAAGATCTGTGCGTAAATCTTCGATATGGCCACGCTTAAATTCAACATTGGCATAGCCGAGTGTTTCAGCAATGACGGGCGCATTACTGCGTGAGAGCTCTAACATATCATCGGTCATATCGACGCCGATAACCTTGCCCTTTGGCCCGACAATTTGGCTGGCGATAAAGCATATTTTGCCGCCGCCAGACCCGAGGTCTAATACAATCTCACCTTCGCGCACATAGCGAGACGGGTCTCCGCAGCCATAATCACGCTCTAGCACCTCAGCAGGAATTATTTTGAGATATTGCGGGTTATAATCAACAGGGCAGCACAAAGCCGCCTCGACTGCATTTGCTCCAGCCGCATAGCGCTCTTGCACATCGCCGCGCACATCTGCATTGGTTTCAACTTGTAATCCGTCCATAACCTATCTCCTTTAGCTTAACCCGCTTAAAAGCTTAGCTATAGTGAAAGCTAGCCCAAAAGCAATTGGTAGGGTCAGAACCCATGATAAAAATATTTCTAAAATTTTCTTAATATGGCCCTGCCCTGTCACAGCGCCTAATCCAAATAATGAGCCAACAGACACATGAGTCGTTGAGACGGCTAGCCCCAATTTTGAGGCAAAAATAACCAAAAAGGCTGTCACTAGATTTCCTGTAAGCCCTTGGGCAGGTGTCATAACCGTAATTTTTTGGCTCATCACTTCGGCGATTTTGCGCACAAATATCATACCGCCAAGTGTCATAACGATGCCAATCGCCGCATAAATCGTAACGCCGCTCATTCCCGCAGCTGTCCCTAGCAAAGCAATGGATGCAATTTTGGGCGTATCATTGACCGCGCGCGAAAAGCACACAGAAGCGCCCGATAAAACATGCAAAGGCTTGCTCGCCTTGGCCACGGTCTCATTTTCAAAAACGGGTTTGAAAAATAAATTGCGCAATTTCCACAATATAAAAGTCATCCCGCCCGCAATAGCTGGGGAGAGCACGAGCGGAATTGCGCCGTTCTTAATCAGCGTATCAAAATTAACATCACCCGCCGACAGCGCAATACCTGCGCCTGCCAAGCTGCCCAAAATAGAATGAGTGGTCGAGATCGGGTAACGCAGGACAGTCGCCAGCAAAACGGTCAGCGCTGCGCCCGCTGCAAACGCAATTGCAAAAGCTTGCGATTCTAAAACCTCTGCGCCAACAACGCCTTTACCCGAAAATGTCGCCGCAACAGCCGCGCCTAAAAAGACCGCTAAAATCGCGCCCAGCAAGGTCGCGCCATTGGCCACCCACCAGGCTTGGCGATAGGTTAAATCCCCACCGCCCCACAAAGTCGCCACACCTTTAAAATTATCATTTGCCCCATTGGCAAATGCCAATAATGCAACGATGGCAAAAAACAATATGGACAAGACTATTCCTTAAAAATGGATTTAACTGTCAGCTTATGAAATTATAAAAAGCGGTGCAATTTAAAAGCTTGAAAAGTCACATCTTTGAAGGTCACATTTAAGTGACCATTTAAGAAAACTGCATGACGAATAAGAGCAGTTAGCTCCAGATTTGCGCAATATTGCCTCTATATTTGCATCCCTCAAAGGCTAAAGCCGCCTATAAAAGCTGCTTATAAAAGCTAAGAGGGGCGGGCTGCCTAAGCCTTAAATGGGTCGCGCATCAAAATAACGTCTTCGCGCTCTGGTGATGTGGACACCATACTGACAGGACAGCCAATCAACTCTTCAACGCGGCGTACATATTTCACCGCCTCTGCTGGAAGATCAGCCCAGCTGCGCGCGCCGCGCGTACTGCCTTGCCAGCCTTCCATTGTTTCATATATCGGAACAACTTCGGCTTGGTTGCGCATTCCAGCGGGGAAACGGCGCAAGATTTTATCGCCCAATTTATAACCCGTGCAAATCTTAAGCTCGGCCAAACCATCAAGAACATCAAGCTTAGTCAAAGCAATGCCATCAATGCCGCCGATAATGATAGCCTGTTTGACCATACACGCATCAAACCAGCCGCACCGTCTTTGGCGTCCTGTGACCGTGCCAAATTCATGGCCGCGCTCACCAAGGCGCTGCCCAATATCATCAGTTAACTCTGTTGGAAATGGCCCCTCACCTACGCGGGTTGTGTAAGCTTTGGTAATGCCCAGCACATAGTTAAGCGCGCGCGGGCCTAGGCCAGAGCCTGCCGCCGCTTGGCCTGCAATCGTGTTTGAGCTAGTGACGAAAGGATATGTGCCATGGTCAACATCGAGCATAGCTCCCTGCGCGCCCTCAAATAAAATGCGTTTATCCGCGCGGCTAGCTTCATCAAGCGCATGCCAAGCAGGAGCGGCATATTCCAATACTTTGGGAGCGACCTCGCGTAATTTGGCTAATAAGTCTTCTGCATCCACCGCCTCATGGCCCAAACCTGTGCGCAGCGCATTATGGTGGTGGAGTAAATTATTCACGCGCTCTGGCAAGGTCTCATCATCGGCGAGATCACAAACACGGATCGCGCGCCGCGCCACCTTATCTTCATAGGCTGGGCCAATGCCGCGCTTGGTTGTGCCAATTTTGACGCCATCGGCGCGGTTTTCGCGTATCGCGTCCAGCTCACCATGAATCGGTAAAATAAGCGCTGCCGTTTCAGACAGGACAAGATTTTCAGGACTTACATTCACGCCTTGCTCTGTAATGCGGTCAATTTCAGACAGGAGCGCCCAAGGGTCCACCACAACGCCATTGCCAATAATCGAAAGTTTACCCCCGCGCACAACGCCAGACGGCAAGAGTGAGAGCTTATATGTAACCCCATCGACAACAAGCGTATGGCCTGCATTATGACCGCCCTGAAAGCGCGCGACGACATCGGCGCGGTTGGACAACCAATCAACAATTTTACCTTTACCTTCATCTCCCCATTGGGATCCGACAACAACGACATTTGCCATAACTGGCCTCTCCATTCACGCATAAAAGCAGGCACCGCGCATAAAGCAGATGCCTCACATAAAAACAGGCGCCCCACATAAAAACAGGCGCAAAGCATTTACCGCTTTGCGCCTTAAGATATTATCTCAGGCTTTTTCAGGCTTTAACCCCTTTTGACCTGACTTGCGAGTCTAAAGCGACACGGCATTAACAATTTTCACTTGGCTTAGCGCGCGTAGCTGATCCTGAATCTCTTTAGAGAC
>JALZUP010000454.1 GCA_023301505.1 Robiginitomaculum sp. | reverse complement strand
TGAAATTATCATTAGCAAGGGGTCATTACCTTCTAAACGGGACAGATACACCGATTTTGCCTTCTTTGTTCGCCGCGCCGTCAGCAAACGACCGCTATAGGAAAATTGCTGACTGTGAAGTACTAGATCACCTGCAGAACATTCTGCAAACCGTCAATTCATCCATTACGAATAAAAATCGTAGAGCCTTCAAAACGGGCTGAATAGATACCTCGAAAGCCGCATTAACCTGAGCAGCAATTTTCTCTGGCCCGGTCACCAGGCCAAAGAGTTCTTTTGTTACCTCTGTAACCGGCGCTGTGCTGCGGAGCCTTCCGCTGTGCAGGTTGCATTGTTTTCCCAACCCCAACCGAACTCATCTATAGCAACCGCGACTGATGTGCATGTGGGGTATGTATTAAGACTTAACAGCTGTTGTGCTGCTGACTCAGCCACTACACAGGAAGCGCTATTTTCCCAACCCCATCCATCGCCGTCAGAGTCGGAATCTGCGCTCGCACAAATTGCGTGTCCGCGTGGTGCCGGGTTGTCTTCTACTGCCCGTGGGCCATCTGCGAAATTAGTGATCGCGGTTTGGTAGTCGTCAACGAAGGCAACCGCTCGCGACCCACCCGAGGCGCGCGCCTGAACGGAGATAAACTGCTCAGCTGGAGAAAACATTGGTGTGGCGATAGCCAGCGTTCTGATGACTTCATTGGCTGTATATCGTAGTTCGGCTGCCACACGATCAAGCTCAATAGACACCGCATAAGGTGTATCTAGTTCTGCTGCAATGCCGAAGTCAAGACACGCGGGCTCCACTTCACCAGCCGTCAGTTCTAGTGTGTCTGAAAAGTTGGCGTCGTTGGCACGGAATGCACAATAGGTCATTCGTTGAGTGCCATCAGCATTGGTTCTGATCGTGATGGCAGCGAAGACGTTACCTTCGTTACCGTTGAAACCACCCTCGGCCGTATCATTATAAAACGTGCCCCCCAAGCGTACTTGGGCGAAACTACCTTCTTCGCTAGTGGCCTCGGGAGCGATGACGGATTCACTGCTGAGTTCCAGGGTTGACTGAATGCTGTCACTCTCACCGAACACCGTCAGACCGAGTCTCTGCTGGCTGTCCGTCGATGGCACGTCCAGTCTAGCCCTGCCGTCTTCTACGTTTAGCGAGTTATTCGGGTTTTCCAGGTCGAAAATTGGACGCCAAGGACCGAGTACCAGCGGGTTAATGGCAAAGTCCTGGCTATGATTGTCCGTACTTATTGCATGCAAACCAGCCACGGCGCGGCCTCCGAGCCCTCGATGGTCAAGTTTGACGGTGTGTCTGTTTCGAGCGGGCAGGTACATGACCTGATCAATTTGAATGACATCAATAAAATCATCCAAACCCATGGTAACGGTTCCGGCGCTTCTGTCGACATCAAGGCTCAACGTGTATTCGGTGTCCAACGCTAGCACGACGTCTCCGTTGTCAGTGAAGTTACCACACTCTCCACCATCAATAATATTTGCTGGTTCAGTTCCGCCGCCGACCAGTTCGCGGCCAAAGCAGTAACTCGCGTCCATGTTGCCATCGCTTCGCAGCGCGATTTCGAGCTGCACGATGATGTCGTTTCGGACGTCATCAAATCCCCGGTCCTGGACTTCATTATAAAGATGGGCGTTTAGTGAAATTTTGGCTCTAGATCCTTCAGCATCAGTTAATACCGTATCGCTGGATAGGCTAACACGGGCGCTGAATGAATCGGTTTTATCCCAGGCGTCAACTGTTGCACGTCCCTGCTCACCGTCAATCTGCGCAGCAACGCTCAGCACCAAGCGGTCTGCCTGCAATTCATAAGCTCGCTGACTGTCATCTCTAAAGCGTTCGTCGATCGTATAACGTAGTGTGTTAGAGGAAAAGTCTTCGGTGAATTCGATCGGAGCAGCAAGTAATGTGCTGCACACCAGCATTGCCCCGGTGGTCAGTGATGCCACACACAGCGAGGGTTTTATAATAGTCTTCATTAAGTATCCTTACATCTGGTCTACGAAAAACGATAAGTCAAAAACAATCAGGGATGGTTGGTCATCACCTACTGATTGAATCACAGCATCATCATTGTCTGAGCAATTTACTGATGAATTGATCACAATTTCGACACTACATTTTAAATAAACCACTGCATTACATCGGTTTTTTTGGTTTGTTCAAGCTTGAGTTGATGTAAAAAGATGACAAGCGAGTTGTCTCCCCCTGTAGAAAAAATCTACTAACTGACAACCCATGTTACTAAATTAACTTCGCAGATCCCGTAAGGTTGATAGGCTAGAGAGTTGGGAAAAAACTCAAACGGATACGCCGCGCAGTGGCCTCGATTGTAGTTCTTAAGTTCATTGGATGTGAGTAGTGAAGTAGGCGCGGCAGGGGCAAAAATCCAGAGAAATATTGAGGAGAAATAATTCTTGCCCGCCTTCAAACGAAGCCACAGTGTTAAAGTTTAATACTGTATCTCTATGCGGGAGAACTTAGGACGCATGCGATTCTATGCGACTAAATTTTAATCGTGGCACTTTTGGATGCGCCGATGCTTATCCACTCTACGAAAGGCCAGCATTTCTAAAGCTGCACCATAACCCGTAAAGTTAGTAGATTTCCGTAGGTAAAAAATTGGCATAAATAGGCACATTGCTACCTGTAACAACCCTACGCTACCAGCCTTAAAGGCCATTCAGCGTTAAAGTGAATTAAAATATCTGATCTGCGGGATTACTAATATCCCATATCTCACGTTCTTCAAGTTGCTGGTCCGTTGCAGTGACTAGAATATCAGCGATAAACTCCCCTACCACACTGGCTTTTGAAATGGTGCTATTCAATTCCATTTCCTTAAACATATGGCGCGTCGG
>JALZUP010000453.1 GCA_023301505.1 Robiginitomaculum sp. | reverse complement strand
ATTAGGGCTAGGATGCCGCGACAGCGCCTTTAAGAGCCGTTATGATTTGCGCAGGTTCATCCGTCTTAGTGACTGTGCCCCGAACGGCTTGGTCATCAATATCAACCAATACGAGCTGGCCTGTTTTAACTGTCCCTGCAAGAAAGTCGCGCATGGCTTTGCCAACGCCAGCGGCATCAGCTTGGGCGTAAAAAGCGGCCTCATCTTTGGCTGTGTAATCTAGCGTGACAAATTCAAGACCAGGGATGGCGCCCATAGTTTTGGCTTTTTCGATATTTGGATCAAGTATCTTACAGCTGCTGCACCAATCGGCATAAACCAAAACGGCTTTCGTCTTTGTGCCGACAATGCTTTGCGCAGCGGCTGTGACCGATGATGCGCTAGGCGTTTTAATGGTGGGTGCTTCGGCTTGAGAGCAGGCTCCAAGCGTGAGGGCTGCGATAGCAGCGGAAAGAATGAGTGTTTTCATGGCGGGTTTTCCTTTGTACGGTGCGTATGAAAGCGTGTGTGACGCTGCGTATGAAAGCGCATTTGAAAGCGTATATATAGGCGCGCGCAATGTGGCGTCTGCGCAAAGCTTAGCTTTTTTTAATAGCTTATGGCTTCACAATGTTGTGAAACTGCTATTAGTTGGACAATGCAGTTTTATCTGCAAGTCTAAGTCTGTGTAAGCTCGCAACCATCTCGCAACCATCTCGCAACCATAAAGGCCTCCCATGACCGATAAAACACCCCCGCCAAATCAACCCGAAGGTTATGAACCGCCCAAAGTCTGGACGTGGGACAAGGAAAGTGGGGGGCGGTTTGCGAATATTAATCGCCCAATCTCAGGCTCAACCCATGATAAAGAGCTGTCAGTCGGCAAGCACCCGCTTCAGCTTTACTCGCTTGGCACGCCTAATGGCCAAAAAGTTACGATCATGCTCGAGGAGCTTTTGGCCTTAGGTCATAAGGGCGCAGAATATGATGCATGGCTGATTAATATTGGGACGGGAGCTCAGTTCTCTAGCGGCTTTGTTAGCGTCAACCCAAATTCGAAGATTCCAGCCCTTATGGATCACAGCGCGCCGCACCGAGCGCAGGGCGATCCACAGCCTGTATTCGAGTCAGGCGCAATTTTGCTTTACCTAGCTGAAAAATTTGACGCTTTCCTTCCCAAAGAGCCTGCCGAGCGCACGGCGTGTATGTCATGGCTGTTTTGGCAAATGGGCAGCGCGCCTTATCTTGGCGGCGGCGTTGGGCATTTTTATGCTTATGCCCCGTTTAAAATGGAATATCCAATTAACCGGTTTGCGATGGAGGTAAAACGCCAGCTTGATGTGCTTGATAAACACCTTGCGCAAAATGAGTATTTTGCAGGCGATGAATATAGCATTGCGGATATGGCCATCTGGCCGTGGTATGGCGTTTTGGTGCTAGGCGGGCTTTATGATGCAGGAGAGTTCTTATCTGTGCATGAATATAAGAATATGTTGCGTTGGAGTAAACAGATAGAGGCGCGTCAGGCGGTTAAACGCGGACGCATTGTGAACCGTCCTCGCGGCCCGCTGAGTGAGCAGCTTTTAGAGCGCCATGATGCTAGCGATTTTGAGCTACGCACCCAAGATAAATTGCTAGGGAAGAGCTAAAATATGAAAAGCCGGCAATATGAAAATCCGAAGCATGACGGGTCGGCTTTTATTTTGCGGTTGGTTTAGATTGCGCGTTTTTGCTCAAGCCGCTTTTCGCTAATTTTTTGAATATTATAGACTTTCGTAAAATGCTCTATGAGCGCCTCTATATGCATTGGGCGGGCCCAGTAATATCCTTGACAATATCTGACTCCCATTTTCATCAAGAGTATTTTTTGCTCAAGCGTTTCAACGCCTTCAACAATCGTATAATTTGCTGCTGTATTTGCGAGATTGATAATAGCATTTAAAAAACTATAGGCATCAGGGTCATGAATATTGCTGACAAAGCTTTGATCGACTTTCAGTGTTGAAACCTTAGATTTTTCAAGGCGTTGCATTGAAGAATATCCAGTCCCAAAATCATCAATTGCTATGGAAAAGCCTTCCATTTGCAAATCATCTAATGTTTTATAAATGCGCTCATCATTTGAACTCGAAGATTCTGTGATTTCGACATTTATTTTCAGCCCGCCTTTTTGGGCGCGGTTTAAGGCATTAACCGTCCGCTTAATATCGAAAAGCTGGATTGGGGATATGTTGATATTTATATAAGGCTGCGCGTCAATATCTTTGAGAAGGCTGCATATTTGCACCGCTTCGCGAGCAACCTCATCACATAGATAATCCGTGATCTCACTGATTAAATTTGCGTTTTCTGCAATGGGAATAAACTCAGCAGGTGATATATATTCGCCGTCTTCTGTGCATAGCCTCACCAGAGCTTCGAGCCCAATAGGCTTGTCCGTCATCATATCGATAATAGGTTGATAGGCCACCGAAAATTTATTTTCCTTAAGCCCATATATGATAGCTTGCTCTATTGATTGTATATGGTTGATTTTAGCTAGCATATCCTGATCAAAAACAAGGGAATTTTTATTGCCCGTAATGGCGTCTTTGATGGCTCTATCTGTGTAGCTCAAATGTTCTTGGGCGGATAATTTTGGATATAACGCGCAGCCTCCAACAATCATTGAGGGGCTTTTATTTCCAAGCTTTATGAGTGATGCCGACTTTAATTCTTCATCTATTCTGCGCAAAATATCAGATAAATTATCTGACTTTTTTGAATATTCTATCAACAGCCCGACGCTTTGAGCCGACAACCTTCCAATCTTCATTACGCCTAGCTCGCTCATGACAGCTAGGTTTGGAATAAGGCTAAAGGCTAGATTAAACACTTTCTCTGTCTCGCCTATATTTTTTGCTCTCACCTCTATAATGGCGACCTCATTTTTCAATGATGAGGCTTTAAATGAGGAGCCTTTAGCGGTGGCGGAGAGTTTGGATAAGCTTTGTAAAAAGAATGGACGTCTAAGATAGCCTGTCGGCGGGTCATAGCGCGTGCTGTGAAGAAAGGCATATAAAATTGCGGTTATAAGGCCAAATTGTAAAACCCTTTCTATTTCCGCGCCGATCAAAACCTTGAAGCTTGTTAAATACTCAATGAAGCTACTCGTGCGCCCCTGATATATGGGGTCTATTAGGGCCAAGCCGACTAAGCTCACCCAAGTTACAGCCGCAATGAGGCCTGTCTTCAAAAGTATAGATTTATTGAGAAGGATAACTCTGGATGTTAAAAATACAAAAAACAGGTTGGCCGTTGTCGACTTTAAAACAATGGATAAAGGAACCTCATAAGTAATGGCATAGCCAATTAGGATAAATGATAGGGCTAAAAAGTCAGCCAGAGCAGATATGATTTGATATCTATCATTTAAGGGTTTTTTCCAATTAAGCATTAGGCGAATAAAGGCCTGCGCAATCACGATTGCGGAGATGTAAATTAGGATGGGGCTGGGCTTAAAATCACTGGCATGCGGTGTTATCAGATAAAGCAGCAACAAGCTTACAGGTGTCAATAAGCTGATTATTGACAGAACTCTTTGAGCATTTAGCCGATCAGTAAGATAATCATTTTCATAATTATCAATATGATTGGAGGCTCGCCGCTTATTTTTAACAGTAAACATATCTTCATCTGCTTAGATGAGAAACTATTCAATTGTAGTAATAGACTTGGTAAAGTTTTGTTTAAAACCTGCCTATCCCTCGCTTCAAAAAAGCAGGGGTTCGCGAGTGATTTAAGCGCGCTTAGTCGAGGGGCTGCGAGCTATCCGCGGTTTTGTCGTCCGTCGATTAGCGCGTCAACAATATCAGGCTCGGCTAGCGTGCTGGTGTCGCCGAGATTGCTAAAATCATTTTCCGCGATTTTGCGCAGGATGCGGCGCATGATTTTACCGCTGCGGGTTTTAGGCAGGCCCGGGCAAATCTGAATGTAATCAGGCGTGGCGATGGGGCCTATATCTTTGCGGATCTGCGCAACTAAGTCTTTCTT
This sequence comes from Robiginitomaculum sp., assembly GCA_023301505.1. Taxonomy (GTDB): domain Bacteria; phylum Pseudomonadota; class Alphaproteobacteria; order Caulobacterales; family Maricaulaceae; genus Robiginitomaculum. The sequence goes on along the minus strand of JALZUP010000453.1, from coordinate 25,672 downwards.
GAGAGCTTCACTGCCTTCAAGCCCTGCATTTAGGATGACATAAACATAAAGGCCTTGGCCTTTAATCTCATGGGGGACGCCAACCACGGCGGCTTCGGCCACGGCTGGGTGGGCGACGAGGGCGCTTTCGACTTCGGCTGTGCCCATGCGGTGGCCAGACACATTGATGACATCATCAACGCGGCCCGTAATCCAGTAATAGCCATCTTCATCGCGGCGACAGCCATCGCCAGTGAAATATTTGCCTTCAAAGGTGCTAAAATAAGTCTGAGCAAAGCGCTCATGATCGCCATAAACTGTGCGCATCTGGCCAGGCCAGCTATCGGTGATGCATAAATTACCTTCGGCAGGCCCGCTGAGCACTTTGCCGTCGCCGTCAACCAGCTGGGGAGAAATGCCAAAGAAGGGCTTGCTTGCACTGCCCGGTTTAAGGTCATGCGCGCCAGGAAGAGGACTGATCATACATCCGCCCGTTTCCGTCTGCCACCATGTATCGGAAATCGGGCAGCGCCCATCGCCGACAACATTATAATACCACAGCCAAGCTTCGGGATTTATAGGCTCTCCAACGGAGCCTAAAACGCGCAGGCTTTTGCGAGATGTGGATTTAACAGGGCCGTCGCCTTCGCGCATCAAGGCGCGGACCGCGGTGGGCGCTGTGTAGAGTATATTGACTTTATGCTCATCCACTATTTGCCACATGCGGCTCGCATCGGGATAGGTTGGCACGCCTTCATACATGATGATTGTCGCCGCATTGGCCAGCGGGCCATAGACAATATAGCTATGTCCTGTAACCCAGCCCACATCGGCGGCGCACCAATAAATATCGCCGGGACGATAGTCGAAAATATATTCATGGGTGATCGAAGCATAGGTCAGATAGCCCCCGCTTGTATGCAAGACGCCTTTGGGCGTGCCTGTTGAGCCAGATGTGTAGAGAATAAAGAGCGGATCTTCCGCGCTCATTGGCTCGGCGGCACAATTTGCGTCAACGGTTTTTACCTCATCCTCATAGCGATAATCGCGGCCTGTTTTCATTGGCACATTTGCGCCTGTTCGCGTGACCATGATGACGGATGTCACATCGGGGCATTTTTCTAATGCCGCGTCAACATTGGCCTTAAGCGGAACGGTCTTGCCCGCGCGTAGGCCTTCATCGGCTGTAATTACGAAAGGGCTGTCACAATCAAGAATGCGCCCCGCTAAGGCTTCGGGGGAAAAGCCGCCAAAGACGACGCTGTGAATGGCGCCGATACGCGCGCAGGCCTGCATGGCATAGGCCGCTTCGGGAATCATTGGCATATATATAGTGACGCGGTCGCCTTTTTTAACGCCATGTTTTTTTAAGATATTGGCGAAACGGCAAACATGTTCATGTAATTCATTATAGGTGATGTGATAGCTATTGCCGGGGCTGTCAGCTTCAAAAATGATGGCGGTTTGATCGCCCTTTGTCTCTAAGTGCCGATCAATGCAATTGGCAGATACATTGAGAACGCCGTCCTCATACCAGCGAATATGAAGATCAGACTTGTCATAAGAGACATCTTTGACCTTTGAATAGGGTTTAATCCAGTCCAGACGTTTGCCTTGCTCGCCCCAAAAAGCAGCGGGGTCTTTGATTGAGGCCTCATATAGTTTTTCATAGGCCGCTTCATCGCAATGGGAGGCGCCTATTGAATGGGCGGTGGCTGGAAAGAGTGTGTTATCAGTGCTCATTTTAAGGGTCCCCAATTATATGTTTGAGCTCACTATAGGCGACAGATGTTATGGCTCAAGCTAGAATTTTATAGTTCACAGTTTTCGCGGGGGTGATTTATCGCCTCTATGGGGTGTAATTTACCGCCTGTGCGGGCGTGAGGGGCATGGAAAGCCCGTCATTAGTTGCAAGTGATTATTAACTGCAAAAATGAAGGATAAATGAAGGATAAAGCATAGCGAATTTGCTAAATAACGCATTGCAAATTAGAGGGGGCGGGATTAGGACTAGGGAAGTTTTGAACCGAGTGAGCAGCGACTCGTCTGCGCGCTTTGTTTGGTCAAATGGGCCAAAGTGGCCTAGAGGTCGCATATGTCTGATTTTCTACGTGAATATTTGCCGATTTTAATCCTTTTTGGGATTGGGCTTGGGTTTTCAATTGTTTTGCTTTTAGCCTCTAAGATTCTGGCTCCGTCTAGTCCTGATAGTGAAAAAGTCTCCACATATGAGTGCGGCTTTAATAGCTTTGATGATAGCCGCATGAAATTTGATGTGCGCTTCTATCTGGTTGCCATTCTCTTCATTATTTTTGATCTTGAAGTCGCCTTTTTGTTCCCATGGGCCGTCTCTTTGGAGCAGGTCGGTGTATATGGATGGACAGTTGTGATGATTTTCTTGCTCGAGCTATTTGCTGGCCTTGTCTATGCGTGGAAAAAAGGGGCCTTGGACTGGGAGTAATCCCTCAAGGAGTAGATTTATGAGCGATATTATCCTACCCGCTGGCTCTGCTGCCCGAGACATCGGAACGCCTGCCTATGATCCTAAAAAACATGACCCTTATTTTGACGGGCTGTCTGATCAGCTTGCCGATAAGGGCTTTATTGTGGCCGCCTCTGATGATCTGATAACATGGGCGCGTACAGGCAGCTTGATGTGGATGACCTTTGGGCTGGCGTGCTGCGCGGTTGAAATGATGCAGGCCTCTATGCCGCGTTATGATGTTGAGCGGTTTGGCTTTGCTCCGCGCGCCTCCCCGCGCCAATCTGATGTGATGATTGTTGCGGGAACATTGACCAATAAAATGGCGCCGGCCTTGCGTAAGGTTTATGACCAAATGCCAGCCCCGCGCTATGTGATCTCTATGGGCTCATGCGCAAATGGCGGCGGTTATTATCATTACTCATATGCGGTCGTGCGCGGCTGTGACCGAATTGTGCCTGTGGATGTTTATGTGCCGGGCTGCCCTCCAACGGCGGAAGCCTTGGTTTATGGTATTCTTCAGCTGCAAAAGAAGATTCGCCGCGAAGGCAATATTGAAAGATAGGCAAACCCGCTATTATGCAAGACCTTAAAGATCATATCATTGGCGCGTTGAGCGATGTTGTCACCAGCGCGCAAATCACAGGCGGCGGCAAAGCAGATGAAGAGCTAACGCTTAATGTGCGCCGCGCTAAGATTGTCGATGTCATTACCTTTTTGCGCGATGATCCTATTTGTAAATTTACCTCACTGATTGATATTGCTGGGGTGGATTATCCAGAGCGCGCGAGCCGTTTTGAGGTGGTCTATCATATGCTCTCCATGCAGCATAATCACCGCATCCGTATCAAAGTGCAGACAAGCGAGGCAGACCCTGTTCATAGCATTTGCACCGTTTTCCCCAATGCCGATTGGTATGAGCGCGAAGCCTTTGATATGTATGGCATCATCTTTGAAAACCATCCTGACCTTCGCCGCATTCTGACCGATTACGGCTTTGAAGGCTATCCGCTGCGTAAAGACTTCCCGCTCTCTGGGTTTGTCGAAGTGCGTTATGATGAAGAGCGCAAAGCCGTGGTTTATGAACCCGTCAACTTGCCGCAAGAATATCGCAGCTTTGATTTCATGTCCCCATGGGAGGGTGCAAAATACATCCTGCCGGGTGATGAGAAAGTGGAGGGTTAGCCTGTGACCGACACATTAAATCACGACGCTAAGGACGACTCCAAGTTTACCATCAATTTCGGCCCGCAGCATCCTGCGGCTCATGGCGTTTTGCGTCTTGTGCTAGAACTTGAGGGCGAAATTGTTGAGCGTGTTGATCCGCATATTGGTCTTCTGCACCGCGGGACTGAAAAGCTGATCGAGCATAAGACTTATCTTCAGGCGATCCCGTATTTTGACCGTCTTGATTATGTCGCGCCGATGAATCAAGAGCATGCTTTCTGTCTGGCGATAGAGCGCATGATGGATATTACTGTGCCGCGCCGTGCGCAGTTCATTCGCGTTTTATACTCTGAAATTGGCCGTATCTTGTCTCATATGCTCAATATTACGACCCAAGCGATGGATGTGGGCGCTCTGACCCCGCCTGTTTGGGGCTTTGAAGAGCGTGAGAAATTGATGGTGTTTTATGAGCGCGCTTGTGGCTCTCGTATGCATGCCGCTTATTTCCGCCCGGGCGGGGTTCATCAAGACCTGCCGCCTGCGCTGATTAATGATTTGCTGAACTGGTGTGATCAGTTCCCAGAAAAGCTGCAAGATATTGAAACGCTGTTGACTGAAAATCGTATTTTCAAACAGCGTAATGTCGATATTGGTGTTGTTAGCCACCAAGACTGTCTTGATTGGGGCTTTAGCGGCGTACTTGTGCGCGGCTCTGGCATTGCGTGGGATTTACGCCGTAGCCAGCCTTATGAAGTTTATGACGAGCTGGAGTTTAAAATTCCGCTGGGTAAAAATGGCGATTGCTATGACCGCTATTTGTGCCGCGTCGAAGAGATGTATGAGAGCGTGAAAATCATGCGCCAATGTCTTGAGATGATGCCTGAAGGCCCTGTTCTTGCTGAAAATAATAAAGTCACGCCGCCGCGCCGCGCGCAAATGAAGCAAAGCATGGAGGCGCTTATCCATCACTTTAAGCTCTACACGGAGGGCTTTCACGTTCCAGAAGGCGAGATTTACGCCTGTGTTGAAGCGCCAAAGGGCGAGTTTGGGGTTTACCTTGTTTCGGATGGTTCTAATAAGCCATATCGCTGTAAAATTCGCGCGCCGGGCTTCCCGCATTTGGCCGCGATGGATTACCTAAATAAAGGCCATATGCTGGCCGACGTGTCCGCTATTTTGGGCTCGCTTGATATTGTGTTCGGAGAGATCGACAGATGAGTTCGCGCCGCCTAGCTATTCGCCAGCCAGAGAGTTTTGCGCTCTCAGCCGCTGCGAAAAAAGAGATCACCTCTTGGACGAAGAAATATCCGAAGGGGCGTGAGCGCTCCGCTATGATTCCTGCGCTATGGATAACGCAAAAAGATGCGGGCGGCTGGCTGCCAGAAGCGGCCTTGCGCGCTGTCGGGGATATGCTCGGCATGGCCTATATTCGCGTTTATGAAGTGGCGACCTTTTACACCATGTTCAACCTAGAACCTGTTGGCGTGCATCACATACAGCTTTGCGGAACAACGCCGTGCTGGCTTCGCGGGGCCAATGATTTGAAAGCTGTCTGCGAAGAGAAAATCGGCCCGAAAGGGTCTATCTCCGCTGATGGAAAATTATCATGGCTAGAGGTGGAATGTCTTGGGGCCTGCGCCAATGCGCCAATGGTTCAAGTCTCTAATGGTGAGAGCGATCATTATTATGAAGATCTAACCGCAGAGACTATGGCGCAATTGCTTGATGACTTGGCCTCTGGCCGTCCTGTTAAGCCCGGGCCTGCCAATAGGCGTCACACATCAGAGCCAGAAGGCGGCGCGCTGACGCTAAATTCTAAAGGGCTTTATAGTGGCTATAAGGCTAAAGCTTTGCCTAATGTGGCGGCGGGCAGCAAATCGCCTGCCAAGCCTAAAGCGCCAGCCAAGCCTAAAGCAGCGCCTAAGGCAGCGCCTAAAGCCAAAACTAAAGCTCCAGCCAAACCTAAAGCAGCGCCTAAAGCGGCTAAGCCTAAGGTTCTTTATACGGACGGCCCAACGGATGGCGCGCCTGATGATCTTAAGAAAATCAAAGGCATAGGCCCGAAATTTGAAGGCGATCTTAATTCTAAGGGCGTCTATTATTTCCGCCAAGTTGCCGCTTGGAAAAAAGCGGATGTGACTATGGTCGAGGGCGTGATTGATAGCTTCCCCGGGCGCATTGAGCGTGATGAGTGGATAGCGCAGGCGAGTGTGCTAGCAAAGTCTGCTGGCAAGAAAGTGAAGGCATAAGATGGTCGAGCTTTTACAAGATAAAGACAGAATTTTCCAAAATCTTTATGGTCTTCAGGGCTGGGATTTAGCCTCGGCTGAAAAGCGCGGCGCTTGGGTGCATACGGCGCAAATGATAGAGCAGGGGCCAGCTTGGATTATTGATCAAGTCAAAGCCTCTGGCCTGCGCGGGCGCGGCGGAGCGGGTTTCCCGACGGGTCTTAAATGGTCATTTATGCCTAAAGAAGTGGGCAATCGCCCGCATTATCTCGTCGTCAATGCCGATGAGTCAGAGCCGGGGACATGTAAAGACCGTGAAATGATGCGCCATGATCCACAGCTTCTCATTGAGGGCTGTTTATTGGCAGGCTTTGCGATGAAAGCACATGCTGCTTATATCTATCTGCGCGGAGAATATATTTTAGAGCGCCATAGATTACAGGCCGCCGTTGATGAGGCGCGCGCAGCGGGCAAGATCGGTAAAAATGCCTGCGGGACGGGCTGGGACTTTGAGGTCTATGTCCATCATGGCGCGGGCGCTTATATTTGCGGCGAAGAGACCGCTCTTTTGGAAAGCCTTGAGGGCAAAAAGGGACAGCCGCGTCTTAAGCCGCCATTCCCTGCGAATGCAGGTCTTTATGGCTGCCCAACCACTGTGAATAATGTCGAATCTATCGCTGTTGTTGGAACTATCCTGCGCCGCGGCGCGCAATGGTTCACAAAATTTGGCCGCGAGAATAATAAAGGCACGAAGGTCTTTTCAATTTCTGGCCATGTGAATAAGCCATGTAACGTTGAAGAGGCGCTCTCTATCCCGCTTAAAACGCTGATCCAAGAACATGCGGGCGGCGTTCGCGGCGGCTGGGATAATCTAAAGGCGATTATACCGGGCGGCTCCTCCGTTCCGCTTCTGCCCAAAGAGATTTGCGATGATGTTTTAATGGACTTTGACGCTCTGCGTGAGCATCAATCAGGCCTTGGAACAGCGGCGGTTATCGTGATGGATAAATCTACCGATGTGGTTGCTGCGATTGCGCGCCTGTCATATTTTTATAAGCATGAGAGCTGTGGCCAATGTACGCCGTGCCGCGAAGGCACAGGCTGGATGTGGCGCGTTATGGAGCGCATGGTTCGCGGCGAGGCACGCACGGAAGAGATTGATATGCTGCTTGCCGTGACTAAGCAGGTCGAAGGGCACACAATTTGCGCGCTTGGCGATGCGGCGGCGTGGCCAATTCAAGGTCTTATCCGTCACTTCCGCCACGAGATTGAAGAGCGCATTGACAATTACCGTAATGACAAACCCGTATTTGTAAATACGGCGGCGGAGTAAGGCTGAAATCATGAGCGAATTACGCAAAGTAAATATTGATGGCAAAGAGATCGAGGTTCCCGGCGAATATACGCTGATGCAAGCCTGTGAAGAAGCTGGCGCTGAAATTCCGCGGTTTTGCTATCATGAGCGCCTCTCAATTGCGGGCAATTGCCGTATGTGCCTTGTTGAATGGGTTGGCGCGCCAAAGCCGCAAGCCTCTTGCGCGCTACAGGTCAATGATTTGCGTCCTAACCGTGACGGCACACCTGCCAATATTCGCACCAATAGTGAGACAGTGAAAAAAGCGCGTGAAGGCGTGATGGAGTTTTTACTGATTAATCACCCGCTTGATTGCCCAATTTGTGACCAAGGCGGTGAATGCGATCTACAGGACCAAGCCATGGCCTATGGCCGTGATAGCTCGCGGTTTGAAGAAAATAAACGCGCCGTAGATGATAAATTTATGGGCCCGCTCGTCAATACAATCATGACGCGCTGTATTCAGTGTACGCGCTGCGTGCGCTTCGTGACTGAGGTGGCAGGCGTTGAAGAAATTGGCCTAGCCTCGCGCGGGGAAGATGCTGAGATTACGACATATCTTGAAAAATCGCTCACCTCTGAATTATCAGGCAATGTGATTGATCTATGTCCTGTTGGCGCGCTGACCTCCAAGCCTTATGCCTTTAATGCGCGGCCTTGGGAGCTTGAGAGCACGGAGTCCATTGATATTATGGACGCCGTTGGCAGTAACATTCGCGTTGATAGCCGCGGCGGACGCGTTTTGCGTATCATGCCTATCATCAATGAAGAGGTGAATGAGGAATGGATTTCCGATAAGACCCGCTTTGTTTGGGACGGCCTTGCGCGTCAACGCTTAGATCAGCCTTATATCCGCGAAAATGGCAAGCTGCGCCCCGCAGGATGGGATGAGGCGCTGAGTCTGGCGGCGAGCAAGCTGTCGGGCGAGCCAGAAACAATTGCCGCTATTGCGGGCGATTTATGTGACGCCGAGGGCATGAAGGCGCTCAAAGATTTGATGGGCAGCCTTGGCGTGCGCAATATTGATTGCCGCCAAGATGGAAGTTTAATCGGCGGGTCTGAACGCGCGGGCTATCTGTTTAACACCACGATTGCCGGGACAGAGCAGGCCGACGCTATTTTGATTATTGGCGCAAATCCGCGTCTTGAGGCCTCTTTGGTCAATACACGTATTCGGAAAGCTTGGATTGCGGGCGGATTAAGCATTGGCGTCATTGGCGAGGCCGCTGAGCTAACATATGACTATGAGCATATTGGCGACGCTCCAGCCGATATTGCGGCTTTGGCCGATGGCAAAAAAGGCTTTGCGAAAGCGTTTAAGGCGGCAAAAAATCCGATGATCATCATTGGCTCTGCGGCATTGGCGCGTAAAGACGGGGCGCAAATTTTGCGCGCGGCGGGCGAGCTAGCTAAAAAGTCAGGCTGTGTGCGCGAGGGCTGGAACGGCTTTAATCTTCTCCATAGCGCGGCAAGCCGCGTGGCGGGATTAGATATGGGCTTTGTGCCGGGTCAAGGCGGGCTGAGCACAAATGAGATTGCGCAAGCGGCGAAACAGGACGCGGTTAAGACTGTTTACTTGCTCGGCGCTGATGAAATAGGCGCTGATTTTGGGCAGGCTTTCGTGATTTACCAAGGCAGCCATGGTGATAATGGCGCGCACCGCGCTGACCTTATCTTGCCAAGCGCCGCCTATACTGAAAAAGACGGGCTTTACACAAATCTTGAAGGCCGCGTACAAATGGGGAGCCGCGCTGTGCCGCCCAAAGGCGAGGCCAAGGAAGATTGGGCGATTATTCGCGCCCTATCGACCCATTGTGACCGCGTTTTGCCATATGATAGCTTGTCTGAATTGCGTGAAAAGCTAATTGCTGATCACCCTGTCTTTGGCGGAGTGGGCGTAGCGCCTGGCGCGCAAGGCGCAGCCAATTTTGATCCAAGCAAGCTCGGCGCGAGCGGGAGGGTTGGAACAGATCCGCTCATCAGCTCTGTCACAGATTTTTATATGACTAATCCAATCGCCCGTGCCTCTGATGTGATGGCGCAATGCTCCGCTCAGCAAAGCGAATTGGGTGACGAAACAAACTTGAACAAAGCGGCAGAATAAGAGTAATGGCTCAGACTATGTTGAATTTTTCTAAGATAGGCCTTGATATGATAAATCAAGTAAATCCAGTAGGTTTCTGGGCTGATTTATCAAATCCTGAATGGGTATTGTGGAAAGCGCTGGTCGTGACGGGCTTCGTGTTGACCTTATCTGTGATTTTGGCCTTTTTGATTTTGGCTGACCGCAAGATATGGGCGGCTGTGCAAATGCGGCGCGGGCCGAATGTTGTGGGCGCTTTCGGTCTTTTGCAAAGTTTTGCTGACCTTTTGAAATTTGTCTTCAAGGAAATCATTGTTCCTGCGGGCGCGGATAAGGGACTGTTCATTTTAGCGCCGATTATCTCGCTGACTATGGCTTTTTTGGCGTGGGGCGTTGTGCCTGTTGCGCCGGGATGGGTGATGTCGGACATCAATATCGGGGTTTTATATATCCTCGCAATTAGCTCGCTAGGCGTTTATGGGATTATCATTGGCGGCTGGGCGTCTAATTCCAAATATCCATTCCTCGGCGCGCTGCGTTCCACCGCGCAAATGGTGTCTTATGAAGTCTCTATTGGTTTCATTATTATCACGGTTTTGCTTTTAACTGGGACATTGAATTTGACTGAGATTGTCAATGCCCAAGCGGGCGGCATGTGGAATTGGCATGCGTTTCTTGTCAATCCAACAGAGCCTGCGCGTCTTTTGATTGCGCCGATTATGTTTTATATGTTTGTGATGTTCTTTATCTCGGCTTTGGCTGAAACGAACAGGCCGCCATTTGATCTGCCAGAAGCGGAGTCAGAGCTAGTGGCGGGTTATCAAGTTGAATATTCTTCTACGCCTTATTTGCTCTTCATGTTTGGCGAATATCTCAATATTACGCTGATGTGCGCCATGTGTACGATATTGTTCTTGGGCGGCTGGCACGCCCCGATTGATTTTGATCTGCCATTTGGCCTGCAAGTGCCGCCTGTCTTCTGGTTCACGCTCAAAGTGCTCTTAATGTTCTTTATGTTCGCGATGGTGAAAGCCATCGTGCCGCGCTATCGCTATGATCAGCTTATGCGTCTGGGCTGGAAAGTCTTTTTGCCAACCTCTTTGATCGCCGTCATGTTGGTTTCAGCATGGGTTGTGTTCATTGGCGGCCAAACTGTGATTGGAGCCTAAGATATGGGCAATATTAAACAGATATTACGCGGAGCTTTCTTGCTCGAATTTATCAGCGCCTTTTGGCTGGCGATGAAATATTTCTTCCGCCCTAAAGTGACGGTGAATTATCCTTTTGAAAAAGGTCCATTATCGCCGCGCTTTCGCGGGGAACATGTGCTGCGCCGTTATCCAAATGGCGAAGAGCGCTGCATTGCCTGTAAATTATGCGAAGCGGTTTGCCCCGCCCAAGCCATTACAATTGAAGCCGAGCCGCGCCCTGATGGGTCGCGCCGCACAACACGCTATGACATTGATATGGTCAAATGTATTTATTGCGGATTGTGCCAAGAGGCTTGCCCCGTGGACGCCGTTGTTGAGGGGCCGAATTTCGAATTCGCGACTGAGACACGAGAAGAACTTTATTACGACAAAGAAAAATTACTAGCCAATGGCGATCGGTGGGAGCGTGAAATCGCTAAAAACCTCGCTATGGACGCCCCGTACCGCTAGCGGTTTCGGTCATTAGAGAGAAGCAAGAGGGAAAACGAACGTGTTAGCTGTTATTTCATTCTACGTCTTATCAGGCGTCGCGATTGCGGCGGCCTTTATGGTCGTGGCCGCGCGTAATCCGGTGCATTCTGTCATGTTCCTGATTACGACATTTTTCTCTGCCGCTGGCTTATTCGTGCTGATGGGGGCTGAGTTTCTCGCCCTTTTATTGGTCATGGTTTATGTCGGGGCTGTGGCCGTATTATTCCTCTTTGTGGTGATGATGCTCGATGTCGATTTTGTCGAGATGAAGCAGGGATTTTTGAAATATTTGCCGATGGGCGGTTTGATCGGCGTGATTTTGCTGGCCGAAATGATCGTCGTGGGCGCGTCATTATTTAAAGATGACGACCGCGTAGCGCAATTGCCTGATGATGGCATTAGCAATATCGAAGCCATGGGCAATGCGCTTTACACAGATTATGCCTTCTTCTTTGAGGCGGCGGGCCTTGTTCTTTTGGTGGCCATGATTGGCGCTATTGTCTTGACCCTGCGCTCACGCGAAGGGGTTCGCAAACAAAGCATTCCGGATCAAATTGCTCGCACCCGCGAAGATGGTGTTGAGTTGGTGGAGATCGAAAGCGGAAAGGGAATTGGCTAATGACAATTGGATTGACTGAATATCTCACCGTAGCGGCCATTCTATTTACGATTGGCGTTTTCGGTATTTTCGTGAACCGTAAAAATGTCATCATTATTTTGATGTGCATTGAGCTGATTTTGCTTGCGGTCAATATTAACTTTGTGGCGTTTTCGACCCATCTTGGCGATATTGCAGGGCAGGTCTTTGCCATGTTCGTTCTGACTGTGGCGGCGGCTGAGGCCGCTGTCGGTTTGGCCATTCTGGTCGTTTATTTCCGTAACCGCGGCGACATTGCCGTGGAAGACATCAACCTGATGAAGGGTTAGAGCGGCTCATGTTGTATTCTACACTCGTTTTTGCCCCGCTTTTGGGGGCTTTAATCGCTGGACTTTTTGGGCGCAGGATTGGCGACCATGCGGCGCAATCTGTGACGACAGGCCTTTTGATCTTGTCGGCCATTCTGTCTTGGGTAGCTCTGTTTAAAGTTGGGTTTGGCCATACAGCAACGGATGTTCATCTGATGCGCTGGTTCGATGTGGGGGATATGCAGGCCAATTGGTCGCTTAAGATTGACACATTAACAGCGGTGATGCTGGTGGTGATTAACTCAGTCTCCGCCCTCGTTCACCTTTATAGCTGGGGCTATATGAGCCATGACGATAGCAAAGCGCGTTTCTTTGCCTATTTATCGCTGTTTACCTTCGCCATGTTGATGCTTGTGACAGCGGATAATTTCATCCAAATGTTCTTTGGCTGGGAAGGTGTGGGGCTGGCCTCATATCTTTTGATTGGATTTTGGTACAAAAAACCAACGGCTAATGCTGCGGCGATCAAAGCCTTTGTGACGAACCGCGTAGGTGATGTCGGCTTGGCGCTTGGCGTAATGACCATATTCCTTGTGACAGGCAGCGTAAAGTTTGATCAAGTTTTTGATTATATTGCCCATCATGATGCTGTGGCATTGCCCTTTTTGGGTATGGAATTTAACTCCATCGAGTTAATGGCAGGATTGTTATTTATTGGCGCGATGGGTAAATCTGCGCAATTTTTCTTACATGTTTGGCTCCCTGACGCGATGGAAGGGCCGACTCCTGTTTCGGCTTTAATCCATGCCGCGACGATGGTGACGGCTGGCGTCTTTATGGTTTGCCGCTGTTTCCCAATATTTGAATCTGCACCTGTCGTGTCTGGCTTTATTGCCATTATAGGCGCGGCGACGGCTTTCTTTGCGGCCACAGTCGCATTGGTGCAAAATGACATTAAGCGGGTCATTGCTTATTCAACCTGCTCACAGCTAGGCTATATGTTCTTTGCCTGCGGCCTTGGTCTTTATAATGCGGCCATGTTCCATCTCTTCACCCATGCTTTTTTCAAAGCCTTATTATTTCTATGCGCTGGTTCGGTTATTCACGCTCTGCACCATGAGCAAGATATGCGTAAAATGGGCGGCACATATAAGTTCATCCCGCTCACTTATATCTTCATGATTATCGGCACATTGGCGATTACGGGTGTCGGTATTCCGGGAACGAAAATCGGTTTTGCTGGGTTCTTCTCCAAAGATGTGATTATTGAGGGCGCTTATGCGGCGACCAATGGCGGTCTATATGCTCCAGCAACAATTGCTTTTGCTGCGGGCTTAATCGCGGCATTGATGACATCATTTTATAGTTGGCGATTGATATTTTTGACATTTCACGGCGAGTATCGCGGTGAGCCTGAAACGCTTAAACATGCACATGAAGCTCCGCCTGTTATGATGATCCCGTTGGTTTTACTGGCGGCTGGCGCTGCCTTTGCAGGCATGATTTTTTATAAATATTTCATGGGCGATTACGCGGCGGGTTTCTGGGCGCAAGCTCTGCCTGTTGATAATGCTTATAGCGGAACTGGCGTTGCGCCGGGGCTCGCGGCTGAGGCAGCTCATGGCGTAGATGCAGGACATGGTGATGGTCATGGCGATACGCATGGAGATGGTCATGGCGCAGATCATGGAGATGAGCATGGTGGGGGGCATCATGAGTTCCCAACTTGGGTTCTGTGGTCACCTTTCTTTGCGATGCTTATCGGCCTGATCGGGGCATGGTTTACCTATATGTTTAAAAATGGCGCAGCCAAGCGCGTGGCAGCCTCTATGCGCGGTGAGGGTGGCCTGCTTTATAAATTCTTGCTCAACAAATGGTATGTTGACGAGCTTTATGACTTTCTCTTTGTCAAACCCCTCAAAAAAGTCGGCGACTTTTTATGGAAGACGGGCGACCAAAAGCTTATTGACGGGCTAGGGCCAAATGGCTTTGCCGCCTTTGCCAATGGCGCCGCCAAACGCGTGTCTAAAGTTCAGAGCGGTTATTTATTCCATTATGCCCTTGTTATGCTCTCTGGCGTGGCAGTTATTGTTTTCCTTGCTATAAATGCAGGGGGTTAGACCTATGTTTGATAATATCCCAATTCTAAGCCTGATTACCTTTATCCCCGCCATTGTGGCGATATTGCTGATGATCGTTGCGCGTGTCTCGCGCGTCGAAGGCCGTGAGCAGATCAACAAAAATGCGCCTATGGTGGCTTTGATCGCGTCTGGCGCGGTCTTCTTGTTCTCGCTATTACTCGTCCTCGGTTTTGACAATACGACAGCAGACTATCAATTTGTCGAAGAGTATAACTGGATTGGTGAGGGCATTAAATATCGGATGGGCGTGGACGGTATTTCCGTATTGTTCATATTGCTGACGACATTTTTAACTCCGCTTTGTATTCTCGGTAGCATGTCGTCAATTAAGACGCGCATGCTCGATTATATGATCGCCTTTCTTTTGCTTGAAACCATGATGATTGGCGTGTTCTGCGCGCTTGATTTAGTGCTGTTTTATTTGTTCTTTGAAGCCGTATTGGTTCCCATGTTCATTATTATTGGCGTGTGGGGCGGGGCAAACCGAATTTATGCCTCTTATAAATTCTTCCTCTACACATTCCTTGGCTCTGTGCTCATGTTGGCGGCGATGCTGTGGCTGTATAATTATTCTGGCAATGTGCTAGGGAGTCCGACAACAAATATTGAAGCGCTACATAGCCTTGATATTCCTAGCGGCGCGCAAACCTGGCTCTGGCTCGCCTTTTTTGCAAGCTTTGCAGTCAAGATGCCAATGTGGCCTGTCCATACATGGCTACCTGACGCTCACGTTGAAGCGCCAACGGCTGGCTCGGTTATTCTGGCGGGTATTTTGCTTAAATTAGGCGGATATGGGTTGCTGCGTTTCTCATTGCCATTATTCCCTGATGCGAGTCTGGCATTTGCCCCGCTGGTGTTCTGGATGTCGGTCATTGCGATTATCTACACCTCGATTGTGGCCTATCGCCAAGCGGATATGAAAAAGCTGATTGCTTATTCATCCGTCGCGCATATGGGCTTTGTGACGATGGGTATCTTTGCCATGAATGTGCAAGGTATTCAGGGCGCGATTTTCCAAATGCTATCTCATGGCGTAATCTCAGGCGCGCTCTTCTTCTGTGTTGGCGTGATTTATGACCGCATGCATACGCGCGAGATTTCCTTTTACGGAGGACTGGCCAAGAAAATGCCTGTCTATGCGGCCCTGTTTATGCTCTTCACTATGGCCAATGTCGGCTTGCCGGGAACGTCTGGCTTTGTCGGCGAAATTTTGACGATGGTCGGCGCATATAAAGTCAATCCGTGGATCGCCTTTGGCGCGGCCTTTGGTATGATCTTATCTGCGGTTTATGCGCTTCACCTATTCCGCGAGGTCATATTTGGCGAGGTGACGAATAGCAAATTGAATGACATTACAGATATGACCCGCACCGAATTGATCGTCATTGTGCCGCTGGCCATTATGACACTTGTACTGGGTGTTTATCCGTCACTGATTACTGACATTACCGCTGTCTCTGTTGATAGCTTGATTGAGCAATTAGATCCTGCGCTGACCGCGCGGGCTAATTAGGAGCGCGCTATGTGGACCTTTATCCAACCTTTCTTCGGTGAGCTTGTTCTGGCTATTATCGCCTCTCAAGTCATGCTATTGGGCGGTTTGTCTAAAAAGCCGTCTCGCCCTGATGTTATCCGTTATATCGCAATTGCGGCTTTGGCCTTTTTTGCCCTGTCTGGATTTATAACGGATCCGACAAATGTAACGGCCTTTAAAGGCGCTTTTATTAATGATGCCTATGCGCGTTATGTGAAATGCGTGATCGGTTTTGCCGCCATTGCGGCTTTGCTGCTCTCGCGCTCTTATCTTAAATCGGAAAAGCTTGACCAATATGAGTTCTCACTCTTGCTGGTTTATGCGGTGCTGGGCATGGGGATTATGGTCTCGGCCAATGATCTACTTAGCCTGTATATCGGCCTAGAAATGCAAAGCTTGGCGCTTTACGTGATGGCGGCCTTTAACCGCGATAGCCTTCGCGCCTCAGAAGCAGGGATGAAATATTTTGTTCTTGGCGCTTTGTCGTCTGGCCTATTGCTCTACGGCGCATCGCTGATTTATGGCTTCTCTGGCTCGCTGCGCTTTGACGCTATTGCTCAGACTGTGGCAAATGACCCAAGCTTTGGCTTGATGGCGGGGATGATATTCTTGCTTTGTGGATTGGCGTTTAAAATTTCTGCCGCGCCATTTCATATGTGGACGCCTGATGTTTATGAGGGCGCGCCAACTCCCGTTACGGGCTTTTTTGCGGGCGCTCCTAAATTCGCCGCGCTAGCTCTGATCGCCCGCGTGCTTTATGAGCCCTTTGCGGGGATGAGCGCAAATTGGCAAATGGCTTTAATTATAATGGCGCTATTGTCGATGTTTATCGGCGCGCTAGGGGGATTGCGCCAGACCAATATTAAGCGGCTTATGGCTTATTCCTCTATTACGAATATGGGCTATGCCTTGGTTGCGTTAGCCTCAGCAAGCGCGGCTGGCCTTCAAGGCATGCTCGTCTTTATGACGATTTACCTGATTACAGTTGTTGGTGTTTTTGCCTGTATTTTACAAATGCGTATCCGCGACGGCATGGTCGAGCAAATCAGCGATTTAGCAGGGCTGTCTCAGCAAGATAAAGGCTTGGCCATTGTGTTGACGACCTTACTTATCTCGCTGATTGGTATTCCTGTTGTGGCTGGGTTTTGGGGCAAATGGTCAGCCTTTGGCCCCGCTATGGATGCAGGTCTATCCTATTTGGTTGTTGCCGCATTGGTTGCCAGCGTTATTGCCGCCTTTTATTATTTGCGCCTTATTCTTGTTATGTGGGTTGAAGAACCTGCGCATAAATTTGTTGAAAGTCCGCGCACCTTATCCAGCCTATCTTTGGCCTCAGCCTTGATGCTCTTTTTCATCATGTTCGTGCCATTTATCGCCTATCAAGGCCAAGCGGCTATTAGCGCAGCGGCGCAGAGCATAATGGGCTAAGGGGTTTGCGGTTTGAGCATTTTAACGAGATAGACTCCACCAGTGCAGAGCTGGCTCGCCGCGGGCGGGCGGGTGATGTGTCCCCGATATGGCTGCAAGCTAATCTGCAAACTGCGGGGAAGGGACGCCGTGGTCGCATTTGGGAGTCGCAAAAGGGTAATCTGTTTTGCTCGGGGCTTTTTCCAATTGAAGACGGCGATCTTGAATCTGCTGCGCGGCTCTCTTACGCCGCCGCCCTTGCGGCCGCTCAGACCTGTGACGCCTATATTCACCCTGATCTAATCACAATTAAATGGCCCAATGATATTCTGGTGGACGGGGCGAAGGCGGCGGGGATATTGCTTGAATCTGGAACAGGGCCAGCGGGGCCTTGGCTCTGCGTTGGGGTGGGCCTGAACTTGCTGAGCGCGCCTGACAATATGCCTTATCGCGCCACTTGCCTCAGCGCGCATATGAGGACGGATGACCCCGAAGAAATACCGACGGCTATGGGGGCGCTAGCAACACTGGCAAGGCATTTTGAAAATTGGCGCAAAATTTACGCCAAAGAGGGGTTTGCTCCGATCCGCGCGGCGTGGCTAGCGCGCGCAGCGGGACTGAATGGCCCTGTGACAGCAAGGCTGATGGACAGGCAGGTTCAGGGAAAATTTATAGGCCTATCAGAAAAAGGCGAATTAGAGGTGCAAGAACCGAGCGGGACTGTTACATATATCAGTTCTGGAGAGGTGTTTTTCTCTCAATGATTATAAATGAGGCTCTCTATGCTGCTCGCGATTGATACAGGCAATACCAATACGCTCTTTGCGATACATGATGGCAAAGACTGGGTGGTTGAATGGCGCATAGCCACGAATAGTACGCGCACAGCGGATGAATATGCCGTTTGGTTCAATCAACTTTTGGGAATGCGCGGTTTAGAATTTGCAAATATTACCGATGTTATTATCGCGAGCGTTGTGCCGCACTCTCTGTTTAATATGCGCAATTTGGCCCGCCGCCATATTGGCGTTGAGCCGATGATTATCGGCGAAGATGGCATCGATTTAGGCGTTGCGGCTAAGATTTCTAATCCCAAAGAGGTCGGCGCAGACCGCCTTGTTAATGTTGTCGGCGCGCTAACCCGTTACAAGCCGCCCATGATTATTGTTGATAGCGGTACGGCAACCACATTTGATGTGGTCAATGAGCAGGGCGATTTTATTGGCGGCATCATCACGCCCGGCATTAATCTCTCGGTTAAGGCCTTGCATGAGGCTGCGGCGCAATTGCCCAGAATTGCTATTATGAAGCCTGAAAAAACCGTGGGAACGGATACGGTTAGCGCTATGCAATCGGGTATTTTTTGGGGATATATTGGCTTGATTGATGGTCTTATTAACCGGGTTAAAAGCGAGCATGGCGTCGATTATACAGTCATCGGGACGGGGGGCATTGCCTCGCTCTTTGAGGGGGCCTCAGACACGATAGGCCATTACGATTCCCGCCTGACGATTGACGGCCTTTATGAGATTTGGCAACGCAATAAAGACAAGGTCTAACAGCTCTTAAGAGCTTGAAATTAAGGAGCTAGATTTGGCCAAACAGCAAGACGAGCTTGTCTTCCTGCCTTTAGGTGGGTGCGGCGAAATTGGAATGAACCTGAACCTATATGGGTTTGGCCCGCCCAATAAACGCCAATGGATTATCGCAGATATTGGCGTCACCTTTGGCGATGCGAGCACGCCAGGCGTTGATATTATCATGCCTGATATTAGCTTTATTGAAGAGCGCAAAGATAAGCTGCTCGGCATTGTGCTAACACATGCCCATGAAGATCATATGGGGGCGCTAGCGCGTCTTTGGCCGCGCCTTAAATGCCCCGTCTATGCCACGCCTTTTACAATGTATTTGGTGCGAGACAGGCTCTCTGAAGTGGGCTTATTAGGCGACGTGCCGTTAAATCAAATGGATCTGGGGAGCCGGTTTCAGATTGGCCCCTTTGATCTAGAGCTTATGACTCTCACCCATTCTATTCCTGAGCCAAATGCCGTGATTATTCGCACGCCCGGCAGCACGATTTTGCACACGGGTGATTGGAAAATAGATGATGGCCCTGTCTTGGGGCAGGCGGTGGACGCGGCGGCTTATACCGCGCTTGGCGATGCGGGTGTGGACGCGATTGTCTGCGATAGCACCAATGTTTTCTCTCCCGGCATGGCAGGCAGCGAGGAAGATGTCGCCGCTGAGCTAACCAAAGTGATTGGCGAGTATCAAGGCCGCCGCATTGCTGTGGCAGCCTTTGCCTCCAATGTGGCGCGGCTCTCTTCTGTGATAGAAGCGGCGCGCTTGCATGAGCGTAGCGTGTGCCTTGTGGGCCGCTCTATGCACCGCATGGTGGATGCGGCGCGCGCGACAGGAGTGCTTAAAGGGATTTCGCCTCTATTGGATGAAGAAGAAGCGGCCTCTATGCCCGATGGTCATGTGCTATATTTATGCACGGGCAGTCAGGGCGAGCCGCGCGCAGCGCTCTCGCGTATTGCCAGCGGCACGCATCGGAATGTGTCTCTCAGCAAGGGGGATGTGGTTATCTTTAGCTCCAAAATTATTCCCGGTAATGAAAAGGGTATTTTTGCCTTGCAAAATGAGCTGGCGGATCAGGGCATAGAAATTATTACTGAAAAAATGCGGCCTATACATGTGTCTGGCCACCCTTGCCGCGACGAGCTGAAGGCTATGTATAAATGGACGCGGCCAACATTGGCTATTCCTGTGCATGGGGAGCGTAGACATTTACTCGAACATGCCAAGCTCGCTAAATCACTGGGAGCGAAGAGGGCTATTGCTCCGCATAATGGCGAAATGATCTTGCTTTCACCGGGCAAGCCTAAGATTATTGATCTGGTGCGCTCTGGCCGCTTGCATGAAGATGGCGGGGTGATTGTGCGCGCTGATGATAATGGTCTGCGCCAGCGCCGAAAAATGAGCTTTGCAGGACATATTGGCGTTAGTCTTGTGATCGACAAATCGGGTAAATTGATTGGCGGGCCTGAGCCGCGCATTAGCGGCTGGGCAGAAGGGGAAGACGGCGCCCATATTGAGAACTTGCTCGATGAGATGGCTGATTTGTCTGAGAAGGCCTTTCGCACCCTATCTAAAAATCAGCGCCGAGATGAGGATATAGCCGAGGAAAAACTCGCCACAGCTATTCGCCGCTTTTTCCGTAATTTAGGATTTAAGCGTCCCATCGTCGAAGTGACAGTCATAAAGATATAGAAGCAATAAAGATATAGAAGCGGTAAAGGTAGAAATATGACGTGGTTTTCAGCTCTTGTGCTTTTAATGATCATATGGTGGACGACATTATTTCTCACCTTGCCATTTGGCGTGCGCGCTCAACATGAGGATGATGACATTGTCCCAGGGAGCGAGCCTGGCGCGCCGCAAAAGAGCTTGATTGGCCGCAAAATGCTGGTGACGACAGCGATCACCCTCGTGATATTTTCTATCGTCTTTTACATTATCGAAAATGGTGTCATCACGCTGGATATGTTGCCGCAAGTTTAAGCCGCTTTAAGCCCCATATCAGGAGCGAGCTGACAGCGTTGCAATGGCTATCCCAGATAAGATAAGCGCCGTTGCCATGATTGTTGTCAGGCTGATGATTTCCGCGAGCAACACCGCGCCGCCAATCCCCGCCAGAGCGGGCACGCAAAGCTGCATGATACCGGCTTGCATGCGTGAGAGTTGGGGCAAAATGGCATACCAAATAGCGTAACCTAACCCTGAAGTCAGCGCCCCTGAGGCCATTGCCGTATATAGGCCTGTCGCGCTGGGCACAGATTCTGGCACAATCATCAAAACGGGTAAGCTCAAAATGATGGCTATAAGGGCGGCCTTAGCAAAGTTTCCGCTTGTCGCAAGTAGCGGGTTTACAGCGCCGCGCCCAATCAAGGAATAAACGCCCCAGCCCATCCCCGCCGCCGCCATAAACAAAACGGCCCATAAGGAGAAGGGGGCCTGACTAGCCGCGCTGTCGGTGGGCCATAAAAGCCAAATCATCGCACCAAAAGCGAGGGCAACCCCGCTCCATTGCCGTGCGTTTAAACGCTCTTTGGCCATGACGCCCGCGCCCAGCATCGTAAATTGCACCATTGCGAATAAAATCAGCGCGCCGATTCCTGCGCCCAAAGCAAGATAGGCAAAGCTAAACCCTGCGGCATAAACCAGTAAGGCCGCCGCCCCGCGCCAGCTTCCGCCATTTATCCGAAAGCCAGTGAGGACGGCAAGGGTAATCGCGCCTGCCAATAGCCGTATTAGGGTAAAACTCCACGCCCCAATTTCTTCACCCGCAAGGGCGTAGCGATTGAGCAGCGAGTTGCCCGCAAAAGCGCTCATGGCCAACGTGCATAGAATATATAATTTGATGGGCTGCATGGGGCTGGCTATGGCATAAGGGGAAGGCTCTGGCTACTAACAGCTTGGTGATGAGCGAGGGGGCATCAAACCTATACGCAAACTTGGCTGCAAATCTAGCTCAACTTTAGCTGCGCGATTGATTTAAGAGCTGTAAAGCTGGTCAAACCTCGCTGCGGCTCAACTCCTTGCTTGCTGCATAAGGCGTCACCCGCTACACACGCCTTAAACGATGATTACGCCAGAAAGATTCGCTCCATGCGCTTGTCCAATTATTTTCTCCCTTTGCTAAAGGAAACACCTGCTGAGGCGACTATTGCCTCTCATCAATATATGCTGCGCGCAGGGATGATGAAGCAAAATAGCGCGGGTATTTATAGCTGGCTGCCCCTTGGGCTAAAAGTGCTACGCAAGATCGAGCAAATTGTGCGCGAAGAGCAGAATAAGGCGGGCGCTATTGAAATGCTCATGCCGACTATTCAATCTGCTGATCTGTGGAAAGAAACAGGGCGCTATGACGCTTATGGGCCAGAAATGCTACGCATCACAGATCGCGGCGGGCGGGATATGCTCTATGGCCCAACGAATGAGGACATGATTACCGACATTTTCCGCAGCTATGTGCGCAGCTATAAAGACTTGCCTAAGCTGCTTTATCATATTCAGTGGAAGTTTCGCGACGAGCGCCGCCCGCGTTTCGGGGTTATGCGTGGACGCGAATTTTTGATGAAAGATAGCTATAGTTTTGACATTAGCGAGGAGGCAGCGCGGGCAAGTTATAATCGCATGTTCACGGCCTATTTAAATACATTTGCGCGGCTAGGAATTAAGGCTGTCCCTATGCGCGCAGATACGGGGCCGATTGGCGGGGATTTATCACATGAATTCGTCATTCTAGCCGAGACAGGCGAGAGCGAAGTCTTTTGCCACAAAGACCTTGTCGATATGGCTGCGCCTGGAAATGTCGATTTCTCATCAGATTTATCTCATATTTTTGAAGAGCGCACAGCGCTTTATGCCGCGACCGAAGAAATGCATGACCCCGCCCGTTTTGAAGCTGAGGTTCCCGAAGATAAACGCATGAGCGCGCGCGGTATTGAGGTCGGCCATATCTTCTACTTTGGTGATAAATATACCAAGCCGATGAATGTTACGGTCATGGATGATAGCGGCAAGCCAGTTCGGGTTATGATGGGCAGTTACGGTATTGGCGTGTCACGCCTTGTTGGCGGCATTATTGAAGCCAGCCATGATGATAAGGGTATTATTTGGCCTAAATCTGTTGCGCCATTTGGGGCAGGGATTATCAATCTTAAATCTGGCGATAGTGAGGCTGATGCGGCCTGCGAAGATTTATATGCCAAATTGAGCGCGGCAGGAATTGATCCGCTTTATGATGATCGTCCAGATCGCGGCGGAGTAAAATTCTCGCGCATGGACTTAATCGGCTTGCCTTATCAGCTCACCATTGGGCCGCGCGGGCTTAAAGAAGGCATTGTCGAGGTTAAGACCCGCGCGACGGGCGAGAAGCAAAACCTGTCGCCAGACGCTGCTGTGAACTTTATTATAGACGCCTTTGCAGATATGGCTGCCTAATGCAGTTTGTGCCGCAAAAAGATGCGGGCGCTGAGCCTGTTACGGCTTCTGGTGCTGTTTCTAGTGCCGCTTCTGGCATGACGTCTGGAATGGGCGCGAAAAAATCTGCCATTGCTGCGCCTTTTGGCAAATTTGAGCGCACTATAGCATGGCGTTATCTCGGCGCGCGTAAAAGCCAAGGCGGGGTCGGGCTTATTGCGGGCATTTCCTTTGCCTGTATCACCCTCGCCATTGCGGCCATGATTATCATTATGAGCATTATGAACGGGTTTCGGGCCGAATTGGTCAGCCGCATTTTGGGCGCGCAGGGCCATGTCTATATCGAAACCATTTCAGATACGCCGCCTCTCTTAGAGGTACAAGAGATGGCGACATGGCTGGGCGCGCAAGAGGGCGTAGATGTTGCCTTTTCCGTGCTTAATAAACAGGCCTTTGTCACGGCGGGCGGGCGCGGTTCTGGCGCATTGGTAAAAGGCATTTCACCGCAAGATTTAGAGCGGCTAGATTTTGTCCAAAAGGGTGTTCAATTTGGCAATTTTGATGGTTTCGGGCAGGGCGAATTTGGCGGCAATGAGGTCGCAATTGGCCGCCAAATGGCAGGCACGCTCGGCGTGCAGCTAGGTGATACAATCACCCTTATCTCGCCGACGCCGCGCGTTACGGCCTTTGGCTCTAGCCTGACGCGCAAACCTTATGTGGTTGGCGCTATATTCTCCCTCGGCTACGCTGATGCTGACAGCCTTTATATTTATATGCCTATGGAGCAGGCTTTATTGTTTTTTGCCCAAGGGGAGGCGTCTGACGAAATTGAAGTGCGGCTGGATAACCCTGATGATGTGACGGATTTTGCGTCCACTGTGCGGCGAAACTCGCCCAAGCCCGTCTATGTATCGGATTGGAAAGACCGCGCGTCGGAAATTGCCAGTGCCTTGCGCGTTGAACAAGTGGCTATGCGTTTTATCCTGATGATCGTGGTGATTATATCTATATTCCCTGTCGTCGCAGCGATGATTATGCTGGTTAAAAATAAGGGCAAGGATATTGCTATTTTGCGCACATTTGGCACGACGCGCGCCTCTATATTGAGGATATTTTTCATTGCGGGCGTATCTATTGGCGCGGCAGGGACAGTTATTGGCTTGATATTAGGCGTGGTTTTCTGCCTTGGCATTAGTCAGGTTCAGGCCGTTATCGAGATTTTCACTGGCCCGCTTTTCCCGCCCGAAGTCTATCAGCTTACCGACGGCATTCCAGCCAAATTGGTGTGGAGCGAAGTGGCTATGGTGGCGTTTTGGGGCTTTTTAATCTCCTCTATTGCGACCTTCTTCCCCGCGCGCGGGGCGTCTAAATTGGACCCTGTGGAGGCGCTTCGTTTTGAATAATATTATGCCGAATAATAACGCCTCAAGGCGAAGCTCTCCGATTGTGTCTATTCGCGGCCTTACGCGGCAATATCAGTCGGGCGGGGGCATATTAGATGTGCTGCTGGGCGCAAATTTTGACATTTATCCGGGCGAAGTGGTCGGCCTTATCGGCCCCTCAGGCAGCGGTAAATCCAGCCTTTTGCACGCGGCGGGCCTGCTTGAGCGCCCCACCTCAGGCGAAGTCTATATTGGCGGGCGTGAATGTTTGGCGCTTAGCGATCGTGAACGCACGCGTATTCGCCGAGAGCAAATCGGCTTTGTTTATCAATTTCACCATTTGCTACGTGAGTTTAACGCGCTGGATAATGTGGTGCTGCCGCAAATGGCGGCGGGTGTGCCCTATGATGTCGCCGCTACGGAGGCGCGCCGCCTTCTAACCCTTATGGGGCTAAAAGAGCGTATAGAGCATCAACCCGGACAAATGTCGGGCGGGGAGCAGCAACGCGTCGCCATTGCCCGCGCTATTGCTAATAAGCCCGCTGTCATTATGGCGGATGAGCCGACAGGTAATCTAGACCCCGCCACATCAGGTAATGTGTTTCAAAGCTTGTTTGATTTGACCCGTACAGAAGGCGTGGCCGCTCTGGTCGCCACGCATAATATGGACCTCATGCCCTATATGGACCGCGTCGTGACAGTGCGCGATGGACAGATTGTGCCCTTTAGCTAAGCACTCATCACGGCTCAACTTGATAAATTATTGGGCCTTAACTGGCCCTTTTGTCTTTGATTTTCCTCAAAATATTATCGAGATGCCTTTGGCCTCACATTCATATCACAGAAGGTTTGGTTGTATGTGATAGGGCTTTAAGGTCTAAAAGACTTATCTCTTCTCCCCTGTAGAGACACTTTAAATGATCCTCCCTCGATCGTTTTATAACTTGCAGGATTGGCCCTCCCTTGAGCCAATCCTGTTTTTTTTATGCGCCTCTCTCATAGGCTGATTAGCCTGGCAAAGCCCATTAGGTCACTCCAATTAATCTAGTTTAATCATGGTTTGGGACTTCATCGGTATACGTGTGCCGTGATATGTATTTAATATGTAACTGTCACACTCAGTATATG
Organism: Robiginitomaculum sp.; assembly: GCA_023301505.1. Taxonomy (GTDB): domain Bacteria; phylum Pseudomonadota; class Alphaproteobacteria; order Caulobacterales; family Maricaulaceae; genus Robiginitomaculum. The sequence goes on along the minus strand of JALZUP010000453.1, from coordinate 211 downwards.
TTACAAACTGCTTGCCAGATAAGAAACGCCTTGAAAAATCGCTTACAGGCTCGACTGATACTTCGAACGCCATTTGTTGCCAACGTCCGTCCTTATCGCAAGGCATTACACTGTCGTCGTAACGAATACTGTTTGGAACATATTCCGTCCCTTTAAATACAGCTATTTCGACGTAATCTAGCACGGATTGGGATGAACGAAATATTTTTTC
>JALZUP010000452.1 GCA_023301505.1 Robiginitomaculum sp. | reverse complement strand
AGGTGTCCGTAATAACTTAGAAAAACTATCTCCGCGCTATGTTTCTCAGGCGTCTCGCGTAGGTCTGTTTTTGTGTTCTCAGGTTCGTTTCTCATGGAGACTTTATCCATGATTACGGAGGCATATAAAATGGACTTTATTGCAGAAGGTTCGCAATTTCTTGCGGAAATGATTTCTAAAAAAGAACGCTTTGTAAAGGTGTGTTTGGAGTTCGATAGCGCAAGGCAGCTTGCCGATGAGTTGACCGCTATAGGCTGTGAGACAAGCGAAAGAACGGCGTCTAATTGGCGTTCACGTAATTTTAAAAAGCTACCATATGACGGCGTTAAAGGCGTCCAGTACATTGTCGAAAAGAAAAAGCTAGAGGCCTCCCTTAAATGGTCTGAGGCTATAAAAAAGGCGCAATCCCTATGAGAGTTTTATCTATCATCTTTCGCAAGATTGGTGAAGCCTTTCTATGGCTTTCTCAGAAGTGCCTTGAGCTTTGGAGGTCTGAGAATGACTAGGGCCTTAACATTTTCAAAATGGCTAAGGGGTTCAAATGAGGCGGCACCTTTCCGCCAGGCTTTCAAAATTAATGATGAAATGCCTATAGATTTTCAACTCAGGTCTTCCTGTTTTCATGCGATACAAATGCAATGTGAGGCCGCGTGGGCTGAAACAAAGGCGGAGTTGAGCCAATGAGGGTTTTAATCGCTTGCGAATACTCAGGAACTGTCCGTGATGCGTTTATTGCGCTTGGCCACGATGCGTTGTCATGTGATATTTTGCCTACAGACTCGCCAGGCCCGCACTATCAAGGCGATGTGTTTGACGTTCTTTATGATGGTTGGGATTTACTAATAGCGCACCCTCCATGCACTTATTTGTCAAATTCTGGCGTGTGCCATTTACATACGGACGCTAAACGGTGGTTCAATCTCTTTGATGCGGCGGATTTCTTTGAGAGGTTATGGAAAGCACCTATTAAACGTAAATGCCTAGAAAACCCTGTAATGCACAAATATGGGCGAAAGCTAATAGGCGGAATGCGTCCCACTCAAATCATACAGCCCTGGATGTTTGGACATAGAGAGACAAAAGCAACAGGTTTGTATTTAGACGGCCTTATGCCTCTTTTGCCTACTACTGACCTGCAAGCTGAAACTATGGCCCTGCCTGATAACGTGCGTCAAAGGCTTCATTATTTGCCTCCGTCCCCAGATAGGCAAAAGTTACGGTCAAAAACCTATCAGGGAATTGCTGAAGCAATCGCTTTGCAATGGGGCGGAAACGTAAAAAGCGAGGCCGCAGCATGACCTCCCGCCAAATCCTAACACACACCGCTTGCCTTCTACACGGCTTCGCTTGGGCTGTTGAGCCTTTTTCAGCGCTTATGCTGGCGGGTGTAACTATCCTTGCTTTTATCGGTTGGGATATCCGCGAGCAATTGAAAACTAATGACGGAGCTTAGCCATGATTTTAAAGTCGAATTGTCAGACGATATCATCCGAATGTATTCAAAAGGCCATAAGGCCAATGGGCGTCTCAGAGACGATAGAATCGCCGAGCAAAGACCATTACTCGCTTGCCCAGATAAACCCAAATGCAACTGGCCAACGTGCCTCAAAGAGACGTAACGACCTTGCATGGCAGATTGATTATTTAACCTCACTTCATGCCCGCGTTCCTGAAAGGCCGCGTGTTTTGAATGCGCTTATCCTATCTTGGCAAGCTAAAGCAGCTTTCGCCTTATCACAAGGTGACACGAGGGCAATCGGTCACTGTGCTAAATATCTAGCACGATTAAATCAAAAGTCTATGTCGAAGCGGGCGGCGTAATGGGAATTATCCGCGAAGTAACTATTGGTGATTGCCGTTTGATTTTGGGTGATTGCCTTAAGGTGATGCCTTTGCTTGGCAAGTTTGATGCTGTAGTTACCGACCCGCCTTATGGGATAAATTACAATCCCACGAGGTCGCAATCCAGCGCATCAAGCGGAAAAAGGAAAAATCAATCAAAGGTAATTGGTGACAGCAAGCCATTCGACCCTAGTCCACTTTTTGTTATGGCACCAAAATTTATTATTTGGGGCGCAAATAATTTTTCAAATAAAATAGAAGGTTGCAGTGGTTGGTTGGCTTGGGACAAGAGAGATAGTGGGACACTTTTCCGTGGTTTTATGGCCTCTGATTTTGAACTTGCTGCCAGTAACGTAACGGGCAGAACGCATGTTATTTCGCATAAATGGTGCGGACACTTAAGGCAATCAGAAAGAGATTTGTATGTTCACCCAACACAAAAACCTGTTGCTGTAATTAGTTGGTGTCTAGACTTTTTAAATAAACAGGATTTCATCCTAGACCCCTTCATGGGCAGCGGAACAACTGGCGTTGCTTGCGTAAAGCTTGGCCGTAAATTCACTGGCATAGAGTTAGACCCTGATTACTTCGATATAGCCTGTGAACGCATCCGCAAAGCTTACGAGCAGCCCGATATGTTCGTTGCGCCCCCTGAAAAGCCTGTTGAGCCAAAACAGGAGGCGATGTTGTGATTGACCGCAAACCCCTAACTAAAGGCGAGTACGCTTTCCTAGCTGTCTTTCAGGGCGGTTTGTGTGGTTGCGGGTGTGGCCGCCCATTAGACTTCCTAACGCCTCACGCTATCCGTGATGAGCATTTATACAGCTTAGCCCTTGGCGGCACTAATGAGCTTAAAAACCGCTCTCTGTACATAGCAGGATGCACAAAGCTCAAGGATGCACTTGATGCCGGGCGGCGCGCTAAGGTTCGTAGTCTAACGGGCGTTAATAAAAAAGACCAAAAGCCGAAAGCTAAAATAAACGGCAATCCCAAAATTCAATCAAGACCGTTTCGCCAAGAGCGCTACGATAACACGAGGTATGATTAATGTCCATTTCACTTACACGTCAACAATCACGCGCGCTATCTTTCATGGTTAAATTTCAAGCCCTAGACGGATGTATTCCGTCGTATGATGAGATTGCAGAAGGTCTTAACCTTGCTTCTAAATCTGGCGTTCATCGTTTGATTGTCGCGTTAGAGGAGCGGGGTTACATTAGGCGAATTCCAAATAAGGCACGAGCTATAGAAATCATCCGTGTTCCTGAAAACTGTAAGCCAATTAAGCCGTGCTGTAAACATTGCGGGGGCGTACTTTGAGCCTTCACCGATACAACGCCGCCAGAGATGGAAACGAGCCTGAAATAAAGGCAGCCCTTAAAAAAGCAGGCATGTCAGTTTACCCTCTCGATAAGCCTATGGATTTGCTTGTCGGCTATGGCGGCTTTACCGTTATTGCCGAGGTTAAAATGCCGAGAAACAAACGCGGCGACCCAAAGACATATAGCGATGTGCAGCTTGATTTTATCGCTGAATGGCGCGGCGGGCATCATCTCCTTGTGACGGTTCAAGATGCTTTAGACTTAGCACAAAAGATGAAAAATATCAGCTATTTAATGGGCAAATTCGCAAGCGATTCCTTGCAATATGGAGGCAATTCCATTACAGTGAAACCTGTAAATAACGAAGCCGCAGAGTTCGTCAAAAACTCTACGGCTTCTAGCAAAACAACCTTTGAAGGAGGCCATAATGCATAATGATTCCCAATACACCCATGAACCCGATTTAGTCAACAGTGTTAAGGCTTGGTCGCAAGAGGATATGAGGCGAGCTGTAAAGGCTGATATGCCTGATAATCAGATTAACGAAAAGCTTTTACTTGTGGCAGATGCCTCAGATGTTTTGGCATTATCAAAACACGCAGTTGGTGGTGAGTGGTCTGTCTGCCAGCATTTAAAAAGTGTTAAGGATGATAATAATTGCTCCTGCGGTTACCGTGGAAACATCTGGGTAGACCATGAAGTTCACTTGCTAGAAATGGGTGTCACCCCACACCTTGGTGACGATATGATAAACACACCTTCGCGCGCAAAACAGATTGCAACGGCTCAGTATATTTGCGCCCTACATAATTGGTTTACCCGCCAAGCCTCCCAAGGAGGTAAATAGCATGACCCCAGATACACAAAACGATTCAATCAAGCAAGAATTTAAGAACCAATTTCCAAAGCGATGTTTGGTTATTGTCGATTATGCCGATAAGCCCTCATTAGATATGATGGCCCGTGTTGTTGGATATGACAAACATAGTGGAGCGCCTTTATGTCGCTATGTATCTAAAAATATTTCAAGTTGGCAAACAATTCATGCGCCAAATGCAACAAAAGTCGTCGACTTCGGCGCGATAATAAAAACTGTTCAAGGCTGTGAATTTCTATTTTTATCTCAGATTGTTCCTGAGTTTAGTACAGCGAAATATAAAGATGGAAGGCCTAGGAAATGGCAATGTAATAAACGTGAGGTGGTTTTAAACGCGCATTCGCGTTCTGTATTTAATCGTTTTCAATCCCGCCAAGCCTCCCAAGGAGGTAAATAGCATGAGATGGGATATAAACAGATGCCGCGATTGCTTTTACTTTAGCGTTAGCGGGGCTTCAACAAGCAAAGGAATGTGTCATAGATTTCCTCAGTACGTTCCTAAGCACGCAAGTAATTGGTGCGGTGAATTCAAGCCTAAACGCTCCGCTCAGGAGTTTAGTAGCCATGCATAACATATCCATTACAGGAATAGAGCTTGCACGTCTAAATGTGGCTGTAAGGATTGCTGCGCATAGGGTTCTACCTGAAAGTAAAGCGGCATATTTAGACCTCCTAAAAGTCATAAATTCTCAAACTGGCCTTTCAAAAGGAGGTAAGTAGCTATGGGTAACGATGTAGTTTCATTTCCGCCAGATATTATCATAGAGGGGTATCCGCACCCATCCTTTACTTGTCAGGATGTTCGTAATGATTATTGGCAGAACATATGGTCTGTCCGCGCAAAATATAGAAGTGAAAACCCTAAGTCTTTAACAATTAAAACTATGGCGAGAACACGTCTAAAGGTTTGGGATAAGACTAATGGACTTTGTTTTTATTGCGGGTGCGACTTACGGCCATTCAAAGACAGTCCTAAGTCGCAGGGTTCAGTTTTTGTCATCGAGCATTACATAGCTGCAAAAAATGGAGGTCGGGGAAATATTGCCAATCTTTTCCCTGCTTGTCAAAGCTGCAACATTTCAAAAGGGTACAAAACAATATCGGATTGGAGGTTTAAGTTAAATAGAAGGCTTAAATTCTTGGATGGATTTTGGGCTGAAAATAATGGCTGGAAATTCAACGAAAATCAGGCGGTTAAGTTATGAGTAACGAAGCGCTTACTTGGGCTTTCAAGTTTCCTATCAAGGCAGGGCCTAAGTTTGTCTTAGTTGCTCTTGCTGATTATGCCGATGAAGAGCATTCATGTTATCCATCCCTATCTAAGCTTCACGACAAGACGTGTATAGCTGAAAAGACTATAAGCGTGCACCTTGCGGCGCTTGAAAAAGTCGGGCTGCTGACACGTTCTCGCTTGCGTTACAAGGACGGTAATTGGGGCAACTATCGCTTTAAATTATTGCTTGATAATGACGTAGATTTTACAAATTCTGGCCTCGAATTAAAAGCGCCAAAAGCAAGAGGTAAAGCGTTTAAAAAGAAACCAACAGCTAAATTAGCTATTGATGAACCACACGCTAAATCGGGCGTAACCAACAGCAAAATCGGGCATAACCACACCTTAATTTTAGGTGACAATAACCATCATATAAAACCATCAGTATATAACCATAAAGATATAGACGCGCGAGAGATTGTTCAGGGTGTTTATCAGGCTTGGAATGCAATGGCGTCTGTCACTGGATTGACTACCGTAAAAACAAATATTCTTCACGCAGGCCGTTCACGTCAAATTCTCGGTAGGCTGAAGGATTGCCATAATGATTTCATGCTTTTGCACAAAGCGATTTCGAATGTTCCAAACAATCCGCATTGGCTTGGCCAAAACAATCGAGGTTGGCGCGCTGATTTTGATTGGGTTTTTAAGCCCGCCAATTTCGCCAAAGTTTTAGAATTTACAACGCCCGCCCCGAAAGAAAGAAAACAGAATGACACTCCAAACACAAATTATAAATCAACCGCACAGAAACGCGCCGAACAGCATAGCGCAGACCTCGACACAGCTTGCGAGCTTGCAATTAAATCTGGTCAGCGCAGACCGTTTATCTGAGCTATGGGAATCGGGCGAGATTAACCGTGCAGAGGTTTTGCGTGAGATACAGCTTACGCCCGCCTATTACGGGCAGCCTGCAAGCCGTGAATGGTTAGGTGAGCGTTATAGGCAATCAAGCGCGGCTGCTGCTAAGGCCGCACATATCGTCGTAGAGCATGCTTTCGCGATTGATGAGCTTATCACGGATTTGATGATAGAACAGATTACGCCCGCACAGTTTGATTATTGCTTGCGTGAATGGCGTAAGCTTCCCGACAGCCCATTTCTGCCAAAGCTCGTGGGGCCGTTTTTAGAGATACTCCGCAAGGGCGGCTTTGCAGCGCCTAGCAAGGGGCAGGGGGAGCGCCACGTTGACCGCCTACGCGCATTGGTGGACCCACAGTACACCGCTAAGCCCATGCCGAAGTTCAACGGTCAGCGGACACAGGTGAAAGACGAAGTTAGCGACCTCACGCCCGAACATCGCGCCGAAATTGTTGCGATGTGCGACAAGCGGAACGGGATTTTAAAAGCCATCCCCATGACGAAAAGCTCCCCTGCTGATTTAGCGGAGGCGACAAATCAAACGCTTATGAAACTTGCCGACAGCGTTGAGGTGGTTGCGCGGGCTAATAATTTTCACACGGTAATCGCTATCAACGGCAAAACCAAAACCGAGATTAAAAGCTTTATGACTTTTGAAGAGGCCAACGAATATAAGGATAATGCGAAATGACAAAAACAATCCCATACACAGAAGCCGAGCTTGCAACACTGAAAGCCTTTGCGGATACTGGCGAAAAGACAACGATTGCAGCTCTTGAAGCGCTAGGCCTAAACAGAACGCACCAATCAATGCGGGTTAAGATAACAGCCATGACGCGGCCTAAATTGTTTAAGCGGGTGAATGTCACGGATAATCAAAACAAGCTACATGCGGCTATCCTTGCCAATCCCCAGGCGGATGCAATGCGGCTTGCGCGGATTGTCGATGTATCAACGAAGGTGGTTTACAGTTACGCGCGAAAGTTTGGCGGGCTAAAGACCATGCAAGCGCAAGCTGAAACCCTGCTTAAGGACAAGCGAATGTTACGCGCAGCCAAATGCAGGTATTTCCAAACATCGACTATGAGCGAGTGCGGCGCGGCTTCGCATGGCCGAACGTATTGCGAGGCTCACCAGAAGGCAACAATGCCCCATTCAACGCGGGCTATAGATTCGGTTCGTATTTCGGAGGCGGCGTAATGCGTAAATGGGACTTAGACACGGAAAGAATGACCCGCAAAACCCTAGAGGATAATTATTTTAATGCTGTGGAATTTATCAATGATATGGTATCAAAGGGAGATATGTCTGTTGAGAATTTAAGGGTTCGTTTTACCCTATCACCACAGCAATCCAAGTTAGTTAATTTCCTTTCGGGCGGCGAAATTCGCGACAGGTGGTCAATCTTTAGGGCGCTTAGTTTACAGCACGAAACTGATTACGTTAACGCAAAGGGTGAGCCTAAGTTATCCGATATCATCATATCATCATCACGCAAAAAGTTGGCTGCTTTTGGTTTGCAAATATTGTGCGCGCGAGGGCAGGGGTATTACATTCCAAAGGATTCTATCGCCAAGCTTAAACAACTCGTAGCAGAACACAAAGAACAACAGGAACGGGAGGTGGGGTGATGGTGTATTCAATTGTTAGTAACAGTTTACTAATTTTAGGTTTGTTTTTGATTATCTACGGCTTCACCAGTGCGGAGGCCCAAAGAACAACTGAGCACTTTAATGATGCTTATTTTGTAACAGGCTTAGTTGGCGTTCTATGCGTCCATTTTTCCCCGATGGTTTCAATTTACGGTGTTCTCAAAGGAGCCTCACAATGAGTAAGCAC
>JALZUP010000451.1 GCA_023301505.1 Robiginitomaculum sp. | reverse complement strand
ATCGCTGCTTATCGCAAAGCGGCGTATCGCGATAAGGTAGCCAAAGACAGGCCATTAGTAGCTGTTGGTTCATCAGGGATTGTGTAAACAGTTACTTGTATTGCAGCAGTGTGCTTTGGCAGAGGACTTTCATATCACAAAGTAAGCGCTTGGCTTGGCACAGGCTGAAACCTGACATCTTTTAATTATTAGTAGCAAGCGCGCCAACTTCCCGCTCTGCCCACTATGACGGACGTAATGCACTTTCAGCTCAAGCGGAAATGAGACAGAAAGACGTGATTCAGTTTCATGAATTTCCGCGGCCGTTGCAGGTAGTTTTTATGTACGGCGCAACGTTACTCTCCCAGAGTACGACAAGCTAAAGAATAATTACCACAGAAGCGTAAAGACCAATAAGCAATGCAGCCTTCTAGAACACGCTCAAAAACTCATTGAGCAAGCAAGCCTCGCGGTAGCGATCACAACCGGTGATGAATACCAGCCGGCATTGTTACTCATTGACGAACCTATAGATGACTTCGACAGTCAATAAGTGCTCATTGAACGCCTATCGAAGTCATTTCCAGCTCTTTTTACAGTGCCTGTCTGGTATATTCTTTTATGAACACAACTGAGCAAGTTAGGAAGATGACAAGCAACAATCAAGTGCGTGCGGAGTCTCGAGCCCGCGACACGTATTTAAGTCATCATAAAACGCTATATAAGGGGGAAATTTTAGCGCAGATTAATACCCCCGTTGGTTCAGCGGAACCAGTGCAAAAACACAAACAAGCCATCGGCACTCAACTCGTTGTTATCCTTGCCATCGGTTTATTGTTGACAGGCACCTCACGTCTTGAAGCTGAAACCCGTGAAGTTATCGCTGACCCAACGCTAAGTGCTGGACCGCTGCATCGCCTGATCTTCGGTAACGACTATCGCGATCTATGGACCACCCCCATCGACATAGAAGTGCTGGACTTAAGCCGCGAAGCTGGCGGCCTGGAAGCAGTGTTTCGAGTCGGAGGGGCTCAGACTTTCGGGCTCGCCTTGAAAGGCGCCGATGGCAAAAGCTACACCTTTCGCAGCCTCGTTAAAAACCAGTCTCAAAATCTCCACGCAGATCTAAGAGACAACTTTATCGGACGTATAAGCCAGGATCAACTCGCCTCTATTCACCCCGCTTCCACCTCCATGGTTCCGCCACTAGCGAAGGCTGCCGGAGTGCTTCACAACACACCCAGACTTGTTGTTTTGCCAGATGATTCGGCTCTGGGTGAATTTCGTGAACTTTTTGCCGGCCGGGTCGGCACGATTGAGGAATTTCCAACCAAAGCCACAGACAACTACGAAGGCTTTGAAAAAGCAACCGATATCATCAAGTCAGAAGAGCTTGTCACCAATTGGCTCGCCAGTCCTGCGGTTCGCGTTGACGCAACCGAGCTTCTGCGTCTTCGATTGTTTGATTTTTTCCTTGGCGACTGGGATCGCCATGCGAATAACCACCGTTGGGCAAAGTTGCCCGGTAAGCCGGGGTGGCAGCCACTTCCAGAAGATCGCGACCAGGCTTTTGTTACCTTTGAGGGTGTTGCTCTTGCTATCTTCCGCCCATACGAGGCCCGCTTGTTAAAGTTTGAAAAAGAATATCCCTCAAGCTTTGGCCTTACTGCACAAGGCTGGCCAATTCATCGTTGGTTTATGGCTGAACTCGATCGAGACGCATGGATCGATATGGCAAATGAGTTGAAGACTCGAATCACAGACGAGGCAATCAACGAGGCCGTAAGCCTTATGCCAAAGCCCTATTTCGACTTAACGGCAGAAACACTCGTAAGCACCATGAAAGCGCGCCGCGACCGGCTACCGCAGATCGCTGATCGTATCTACCGCTATACGAATGCAGAGATCGATGTTCAGGCCACTGATCAAAGTGACTATATCGATCTACGCGATCTTGGAGACGGACTAATAGAAGTCAGCATCGCTTTAACCGCAGGCGCACCACCATACTTCAAGCGACAATTAAACCCGGCAGAAACAAAGTCACTACGCGTCCACCTGAGAGATGGACAAAACACCGTAATGTGTCATGGATCGCTCAACCGAAAAATCAAAATCGACGTCATTGGCAACCAGGCTCATGACGAACTACAAGGCTGTGAAACAGCTAACTTGCGCTTTACCGAAACTGAAGAAATTGAACGTCGTAAGACTAACCTGCGAGCGAAGCCTTCACCGTTTTCGAAAATAGGCTTGCCAACCAAAAACATCCCGCCTGAGTCTGACCGCCCACGCGACTGGCGGTATTCAGCCGTGCCTACCTACCGCGCAAGTGTTAGCTCGACAGATGGGTTAATCTTTAGTTACGGTCGTGACTTCCGCTTATTTGAGTTTGGCAAGAATCCATTTGGACAACGCCACAAAGTATCAGCGGCTGTATCGCCGGGGCGTGCCGCCTTTGATGCCAATTACAGCGGTACGTTTCAACACTGGGATCCAAAACACCAGACGTCGTTTACGGCTAACCTATCGGGTATTGAGCAAGCCAATTTCTTTGGCTTCGGCAACGACACAACAGACGAAGGTGACAGCGATTTTTTTGAAACTGATAAAACGGACGTAAACGTTGGCACAAGCACAAGCTACCTCGCCTTACCAAATCTCAACTTGTTTTCGGGTGTGCTCTTCAACTTTAGCTCAACCGATGAAGACACCACGTTGCTTTCCGAACTGGCGCCACTTGGAGTTGGTGACTTTAGCTGGGCTACTATTTCTGCAGGCTTTGACTACGACACCCGCGATCGCAACGCAGTCATTAATCCAGGCATGCGTGTGCAGCTGAAGGCTAGCTTTTCACCCGGCATTTTCGATGTAGGTAGTTCGTTTAGCTCTATTGAAGGTCGCGCTTCTGGTTTCTTCAGCGCGAGTGAGCGCTCCATGGTGGTATTAAGAGTTGGCGGTAGAAATGTATCAGGCACTTTTCCATTTCAGGAGGCCGCCTATATAGGCGGCGTCACAACCGTACGCGGACTCGATGAAAATCGTTTCGCAGGTGACACTTCGGTATTTGCCAACGCTGAGTTCAGATACGCCATAGGCACGGCAACCGCCTATTTGCCAAAGGCCGAATACAGCGTGTTAGTCTTTAGCGATATCGGTCGTGTTTTTTCAGACATTAATGATGATTCAGATCAATACCACGGATCGTTAGGCACAGGCATCTCAATCTCC
>JALZUP010000450.1 GCA_023301505.1 Robiginitomaculum sp. | reverse complement strand
TTTAACCGTGTTTTCATTGGTTTCCCCAACGAATACGCGGTTTTTTAATGCGCTGTCATCGAAGGCCAAATTTCCGTTTGCAGCCATTTGCAGCCCGATACGGTGATCTGCTGCTGCGCTTTCTGCTGCGCGCGCAGCACTTTCAGACTCGCTCGCGGCCAAGTTGGCTCCGGTGACCTTATCGAATACGTCATCGGTCAGCATTGTGTAGTGGTCGTCGCCAACTTGCTGCCCATGCCCCATCCATCGAGAGACCGCATGAGGTGGATGGCCCTCATTAAGCAGCTGAGTTCTACAGCACCGACGCAGCAGGGCGGTCTCCGATGCGGCCACCCATTAAGCGAGGTGCGGAACGCTGCTTCATGGAGTTCCAAGCTTGCTAAAGCGAGAAAAAATCTCTGAGCGATCTGTAGAATAGAAGTGTGAGAAAATTGTTCGGCGAGTAGTTGTTGTTCATCCTTTCCGGCAGCGTTTTGCGGCCTTAGTCCAGAGGAAACACTTTCGCTTGATTGCTAATGACCTATCACGGCTTTATTATCTAACGTAAGGGTAAGGCGAAGTTGTTCCTGCAACCCGCAACCTAGAGTCGACTTGCCTTGATGGATTCGACCAACTACTTGGTGAATTTAGTAAGCACGGAATGTCGCCCTTATTATGCATGCGGCTACTGGCCCTGCTCCCTCGACGCTTTGCAGGTCCCAGAATTCTCGTCCTAAATTCTTCTTTGATACCGGAGCAAGAGCATGCCAAGCTAAACCAACACTCGACGAGGGGCGTTCGCGTTGCGGTCAGAGATCTTGTATAGTTATCTTTTGCTAAACTACCGTGAAACCCATGCCCGGCCTCAACCGGCTTACCTATGACCTCATCTGCAGCCGTCTCCCCCGACCAAGGCACCCTACAATCCGACAAAGCCAAGAAGCCACACAAGCTGACCCTGGCCAAGTTAGAACGAAAACTCTTTGAAGCTTGCGACATCCTACGCGGGAACATGGATGCCAGTGAATTCAAAGAGTACATCTTTGGGATGCTGTTCCTGAAACGGATGAGCGACCAATTTGATGCAGATCGAGAATCGCTGAAGACCGATCTCGCCACCAAAGGCATGAAGCCGGCTCAAATCGAAAAGCAACTCGCCAACGCTAAGAAGTTCGACTTCTTCATCCCCGAAGAAGCCCACTGGAGCCAGATTAAACACCTCAAAGACCAAGTCGGCAACGGTCTCAACAAAGCCTTGGCTGCGATCGAAGAAGCCAACATCAAAGTCCTTGAGGATGTTCTCAAAAGCATCAACTTCAACACCAAAGTCGGTAAGAAACCGATTGATGACTCAACACTGATTGACTTCATTGATCACTTCAACGGCATCCCTCTCTCCAACGACGATTTTGAATTCCCTGACCTGTTGGGAGCGGCGTATGAGTATCTGATCAAATACTTCGCCGATACAGCTGGCAAGAAAGCCGGCGAGTTCTACACGCCTGTCGAAGTCGTTCGCACCATGGTGCAGATTGTCGAACCAGAGCAAGGCATGAGCATCCTCGACCCTTGTGTGGGGTCTGGTGGAATGCTGAACCAATCCCATCAGTACGTTTTGGAACGAGGCCAAGACGCCAGCGATTTGTTCCTCGCCGGTCAGGACTCTGAGGGAACGCCTTGGAAGATCTGCAAGATGAACATGATCCTGCATGGGATCCGCAACGCCGACATCAAACACGCCGACACGCTGAAGAACCCCAGCCATCTGGACGAGAAAGGCGAGATCCGTCGCTTCGACCGAGTCCTTGCCAATCCACCGTTTGCTCGCAATTACTCCAAGAAGGAAATGAAGTTCCCCGAACGCTTCCACACCTTCATGCCCGAGTCAGGCAAAAAAGCCGACCTGATGTTCGTGCAGCACATGATCTCCTCACTCAAGACCAACGGCAAAATGGCAGTCGTCATGCCGCATGGCGTACTCTTTCGTGGCGGCGAGGAAAAGACCTGCCGGCAACGCTTCATCACCGATGGCATCTTGGAAGCCGTCATCGGCATGCCCTCATCCCTGTTCTACGGCACTGGCATCCCAGCCTGCGTGCTGGTCATCAACAAGAACGACTCCGCCGACCGCAAAGAAGTCCTGTTCATCAACGCCGACCGAGAATACAAGGAAAACAAAAACCAGAACTCCCTTCGCCCTGAAGACATCGAAAAGATCACCAACGTCTACCGCCACCGACTGACCGTTGATAAATACTCACGCATCGTCCCCGTCAGCGAAATCGAAGGCGAAGACTTCAACCTCAACATTCGTCGCTATGTTGACAACAGCCCACCACCGGAACCGCATGACGTGCGAGCCCATCTGAACGGCGGCATCCCCAAAGCTGAGATCGCTGCCCTCAAACCCTACTTCAAAAACTACAAAGGCCTGCAAAAGCTGCTGTTTCAAGACCGAGACGAACACTACGAAAACTTCTCGGCAGGCATCGAAACCAAAGACGGCATTAAACCGCTGGTCGAAACAGCCAAAGGCGTGCAGAAGAAACATCAGCAGTTTCACGCCGCGTTAGATGAATGGTGGCAACATCACGTTAGCGACATTGAAACGCTGCCAGACACGGGCAACGTGTTTGACCTGCGAGCCACCTTGCTGGGCAGCATCTCGGACGCATTGACACCGCAGGACATCCTGACCAGTCATCAAGTCCGTGGAGCGTTTGCGGCTTACATGAAATCGCTCGAAGCCGACTTCAAGTCGATAGCGGCCAGTGGTTGGGGGCCGGAGTTGATTCCCGACGAAGACATCCTGCAATCGCAGTTCCCCGAAGTGCTGGAGCAAAGCGAGCAGGATCGAGCCCGCATTGCCGAGTTGGAAGCCCTGTTTGCAGCCGCCGATGATGAAGACGCCGAAGAAGACGAAGAGTCCGGCGTCCTGCCCAGCGATCAAGTGAAAGCCTACAAGGACGAGCGGAAAGAGATCAACAACCAGTCTTGGACGCATTGCCAGTCGATGAAGGGTCGCATCTCGGACTTGTTCAAAGTCCTCAAGCGGGACGGGCTGCTTGAGAAAGGCGATAAAGTCGGCGACTACACCAAGGGATTGTCCAAGAAGGAGCAGGATTTTGACATCGCCACCAAGATTCTTTCGCTTCCCCCTTTGTCTGGAAAAGTAAGCGGCGAATACAAACCGTACGTCGAAAACATTCGTACCAGTAGCAACAGCGGCAGCAGCCTGCGTGAGCGACATCAGCAGATCGACCAGCGACTGGCAGCTCACGAAGGATTGCAAAGCGAACTGAAAGAGAAGAAAGCCAACATCAAAGAAGTCGAAAAGCAGAAAGACGAA
>JALZUP010000449.1 GCA_023301505.1 Robiginitomaculum sp. | reverse complement strand
TCATGGAGTAGAAATCATAAGGTTAGCCGGGAACACGGCGTGATTTTAACCACAGAAAAAGCAGACGGGAGCAGAAGCTTCATCGGCTTGAGCGCTCCAGGAAAATCAGCGTAATCCGCGCAAATCCGTCAAAATCGGTGTTAAAAATCCCTCCTCTTGATTCAAGGCCCCAGCGCCTTCACCGAAGCCTCTCCCGATATTCGAGCTTGGATACATTAGTTTCCTAGTCTCGTGCGATCCGAAGATATCTCGCTAGGCTTGGAAAAGGTGCTTCCGGTGCCAAGTGAGGGCTTCTTGGGAGGGGAGGTTCTTTTCGGGGAGGCTGATCTGTTGGCCTTGGCGGGTGAGGAAGAGGTCTTCGAGTTCGCGATTCGGGAGGAAAGATTCGATCTTGGAACCGAGGAGGAGGCGGTAGTCGTCGTCGAGTGAGATGAGTCCGCGATCGAAGGCGGCATCGAAGGTTGCGGAGAGGGAGAGCCCGTTGCTCGGGTTGAGGCGGAGGTCTTCTGATTCGGCCCAGGGAATCAAGGGAATCTATGACGCCGACCGAGGTTCAAAGGATTCGCAATTGTAGAGGCTGAAAATGTCATCTTCTACCAAAGGGAATATTTCAAAAAGGGAGTTTGTGGATGGTAAGATTTCGGTGATTAATTTCCGCGTGAAATCTTCTTGAGCGTGATGGATTGCTCGGTGGCAAAATGGGCATAAGCCAACAATATTTTCGATTCTATCCAAGCTTGTTTCAAATAATGGCTGGAATACCAATGGAATGAAATGATGCGCCTCGAGGTAGTTTTTGTTGCTCGATCTTGAAACGAAACCTCGACACTCACCGCTGATTTGACATTGGTATTCTTGCTGCACAAAGCGAGCTTTTGCTAATTTTGGATTACGTTTAAGCGCGACGCGGTCTGCAATTAGTCTGTATTCGGGAGGTAGGTCTTCTGAGTGATCAGGAACCACGAGAGATTGATAAATTTGGTCTTCAGGATCGCTTCGGCCAAGTGTTCGCCAGGTTTCGAGGGATTGTGATCCTAAATGAACCTCCCCGTCTTTTGCGTAAAGAAACCAAATTTCGTTTTGCCCAGGTTTGAAAAGATCTTTACGTAGGTATAGTCGAAGTTCGTCTTTTTCAGGTTTAGGATATACAAGATTAAGAGAGATCTTCTTTTCTCCATCATGAGTATCGAGAATGAAATTTTGAGAGGCCGCTGAGGGGTTTGATCTTACATTACCTCGGTGGATTGCTTGTTTGCCGATTGCTTGAAAAATAATAGAGCTCTCAGTGTCATCTAGTGTGATCTGTGAGTCATGATACTCACGAGGAGTCACCTCCGAGTAGGCACCAAGGGCGGTTCCAAAATTTATTTGATGTAGAGCAGTGAATTTCATTATTTTAGCTTTTTAACAATTTGTTCGGCGATTTTTTTCACGACTGGAACCACTACCGAATTGCCCATTTGCATGTATGCATGCTTTTTCGCTTGAGGGAGGATAAAGTTTTCAGGGTATCCTTGAAGTCGGGCGCATTCTCTTGGCGTTAATGTTCTTGGGTTTTTCCCGTCTTGAGGGACCAAGCATTCTTTTCCATCTTTCCAATAGCGTGCAACAATTGTGTTCGCTGGCTCATCTAACTTGGCAGCATAGGTTGTGAAGCCAGCACCGCGATCTAGGTTCGTTTGAGTTCGCCGTTGATGGCCAGCCCACATGCGGTCTGAAATAGTGTAATCAACAACATTTTCCTCCGGCTCTAATATGGTATGGAGTGGAATCGGTTCCCCATCGAATGAAGGGAAAGAGAATTCGGTGTCTGCGTCGCGGAAGCACACCATAAAGCACCTGACTCGTTTTTGGGGGACTGTAGTGCGGGCATTTACAATTTTGTAGTGGAACGAATACCCGAGTTCCTCAGTGATAGTCTTTTCAATAGTCTTAAAGGTGTTTCCTTTGTCGTGATTTACGAGGTTTCTAACATTCTCGAGGAATAAGACTTTAGGTTTCAGAGCTTTAGCAATCCTAACGAGATCGAAGAAAAGGGTTCCTTGAGTAGTACACTCAAAACCGTGGCTTCTACCCAAAGAACGTCTGGCGGAAACTCCTGCGTGGCTGAAAGGCTGACATGGGAAACCTGCACAAAGGATGTCGTGGGAGGGGATGCATTGTTTTAACCTATCATCCGAAATACTTGGGTCTGTGAACTGCCGGATATCCCCAAAAGGTAGCTCTCCGTAGTTTTTAAAGTATGTGAATTTTGCGGCCTCGTCCCACTCACTCGAAAATACACATTTCCCTCCCAAAGATTGTAGCGCGAGCCGAAATCCTCCTATCCCTGCAAAAAGATCGATAAATCGAAAACTCGGGGAAATTGGTGGAGGGAACGGAGGGTCTTCGCCTATGAGCCCAGTGAGGGGTAGTTGGACGTCACAAAGTAAGTTAGGAAGAACTTCACCTTCTAGAAACTTGGCTTCGAGAGGAGCCTTTGCCATGTTTTCGTAGCCGTGGCGTTGGGTAATCGTAACTTTGTTTCAGGGGATTGGAGCCAATGCGAATAAAGGGACAAAAGTTCCGCGTCGATTGCGGATGTTTTAGCATCTAGAGTTGCTTCACTCAGAAGTTTTTCAAATCGAGTAGTAAATCGTAGCCCTAGCTTGTGAAAAGGAAGGCGCTTCATTGGACGCCCTCGAGGAGTTGTGAGGGTTTGATATCGAGAGGCTTACAAAGCCGCACCAAGCTCAGAATGGTTGGATTTCTCTCTCCCCGTTCTAGGCCTCCAACGTATGTCCGATCGAGCTCTGCAAGTAGTGCTAGATCCTCTTGGGAGTGTTGGGTCTTTTTTCGGTAGTGGCGCAGATTTTCGCCAAATTTAAGAAGAATGGGATTTTTGTCTTTCAAGAGCCTTATTAAACCCGTTTCGCCTATTTAAAGTCCACGGACTATAAGTATCAGTCCGGTTAGGCTGGCGAGCTGTTGGGGCCCCCTGAAGTGGTCCCAGGAAACGGAGCCAGAGTCTTATTGATGAATTGAGCTGGTCGGACTGGG
>JALZUP010000448.1 GCA_023301505.1 Robiginitomaculum sp. | reverse complement strand
AAAGCAGAACCTAAGCTAGTAGAGTCTCTTGGAGACAAGCTCACACTCCAATTAAAAACTTTAGATGCAGATATCCCTACCGCTAATCCTAATTACGATCCATCAGCAGAGAAGTTAAAAACCTCTGGGAAAGGACGAAAAAGAGGCAGTAGACCACAGGGAGAGCGAAGACGAAATTTTTAAAAAGAGTAACCTTTTCTAAGAAGCCTTTCTAGTTGCCAAGTAACCGATCTAAGGAGTGAATGAGAAGGTAGTTGATTCTAATAAAAATGCATTTTTACAGAGCTGCTGATAGCGATGTCTCACTGAGAAAAACTGGTTTCTAAAGAGGGGTGCTCACGCAGTCTAATACCCGAGTGAATTGTTATTAAAAAAGGTATTATAAACTTTGTAAAAATTCTAACAGCTGTTGCCTCTGTTCCTTCGGCAGCCTGAGATAAGATTGCTTACTTTTTTCAGCTTCACCACCGTGCCAGAGGACAGCCTCCTCGATACTTCTAGCACGGCCATCGTGTAAAAAGCGTGTGTGCTTGTTAACTGTCTTTACGAGACCGATGCCCCACAGAGGTGCCGTTCTCCATTCTCTGCCTGTTGCCTCATTATCAGGGCGACCATCAGATAAGCCTTCTCCCATGTCGTGTAATAGAAGATCTGTGAAGGGTCTGATTTTTTGGTTCGCCAATGCCGGGATAGTGTGGCTTTCTGTATTTACTTTGGAAACGTGACAGGAGTTACAATTCATTTGAGTGAATAGTTTTTCGCCTTGCAGCACTTCTTTTTTTAAGTGGTTTCGCTGAGCTGGGACAGCGATGGTTTGACTGTATAGTGTGACAGCTGCGAGCATTTCGTCATTCAACTCTGGCTGCCCACCTGAGGGGAATTTGTCCAAGGTCTCGCCCTGGCTTGATGTATGATTTTCCTTTGGAAATAAGGAGGTAGTGATGCCAATGTCAGCATTAAATGCCACGGCCACCTGCTGCTTCACACTAGGTTGGACCGCCTTCCAGCCGAAACGCCCTACCGACTTTTTATTGGCCAGCACGTCGGTGACGTAGTTTAAGCGACCCGATATACCGTCCCCATCTCTATCCTGAGGGTCAGACCATCCGATCAGGGTGGATTCAGGGATAGCCTCTAATAGGCCAAGACCTATGATAGCAGGAGCGACACGAGGAGACATCCTAACTCCTTCATGGTTCCCCTCCAATGTATAGATTGGTCTTTCAAGCTCATACGGAGAGCCATCCGCATACACCCCCTCTACTTTTTGATACTCCACCATTATCTTAGGCTCTTTTAAGTGAGTGCTGAGTGAACGCGTTTGGATTTGATCTCCATACACGGGGTGAGGAGAAAAATGACCCTTTGCATCTTTCACGCTAAGTTTAAATAGCAAAGATGTGTATTCTTCATCTAACAATGGAGGATGACCACGACCATCCTGAGTGTGGCAACCTGAACAAGAGCGGGAGATAAACAAAGGGCCTAGCCCGTCTCTAGCATCGGTTGAGGCGGGAGCCTGTACCCAGTTTTTATTGAAAAGAGAATTACCAACAAAGAAGGCACTTTTATATTCAGAGGATAAGTTGCGGGCACTCAAGGTAAATGCCTTGCGTGAAGTTTCCTTCACTGAGGTTGCTCCACCTAACAAATGACCACTAGGGGAACTTACTTGTGCAGGTTCTTCCTTGGCAACTGGCAGTTCTTGTTTTTTTGAACAAGAACTATGCACGAACACTCCTGCGACCAAAAGGAAGGCAGGAGAGAAGCACTTCAGAGCTATAAATTTACTCTTCAATGTTTATTTTATAACCTACCGCTTCAGACTCTTTAGAAAGAGCTTGAGCCTGTGCAGAAAGAGCGTCCACTAGTGTTTTCACAGATGCACGCCCCTCTGGGTTACCTTTTACAATGAGTTGATCAAACGGAGCCTTCAGACCTTTAGCCAGCTCAACGCTGTTGTTTATTTTTTCAGATAGCTTAGTCTCAGTGGGGAAGAGATCTTTCACACTTGGGCCACCTTTCAGGTTGAAATACACACCTTTATACTGCCCTTCAAAAGCATTTTGAGCTGAGAGAGCGTTATAGATAATATCGTTATGTGTATTATCACTGAAACAGGAATGCTCATCCTCTTGAGACATCGTATTGAGGGGTACATCCACTCTTTCTCGGGCCAATTCAAAGCCTGATAGCATTCCGATGCCATTAAGAATATTGAGCAATGCTTTGTCTTCTGGCATGTTCATAAATACTGTTCGATAATTCTCAGCATTCGGTGCCCACGCATCCACGAGGTATTGGAGATCATCCACGAGTTGGTTGGTCACGACTCTTAGATAGTTAGCTCTACGTGAGGCAAAGGCAGAAGTTGTGTAATCCTCCACAGAGCGCGTGCCTGCCGAGTCCGTTGAAGTGTCAGCCCCCCAAAGTAAAAATTCTATGGCGTGATAGCCCGTGCTTATATTCTCCTCTCCCTCCTGTTCATTGAGAGAGCTTAGTAGCACCTTACTAAAGGTCGGGTATTTGGTCGTATCCTGAATGATCCCCTTAAACTGCTCACTCTCAGACTCGATATAGTTCTCATCTAGTGGCCATGCATTGAGTAAGCCTTCAGGGCCATGATCATCATCGATGGGGCCTGCGTAAAAGCGGAACGCCTCACTCTGACCGTAGGGGCCACGTGCCACTAACCAAGCCTGCTTCGCCTTTGTCATACTAGCCTCTGTAGGGTTCTTAAGAAAAGCTTCCAGTGCGACTTGCATCTCCTGAGCCGTCTTTAAGGAGTCTTGGTAGGTGAGTGATACCAGGTCAGCGTAATGGGCAATGATAGCGCCTTTATTTACAGAGCTATGTTGCTTCGCAGTAACAGACTCATCCTTGCTTGCTTGATTAGATTCCGATTCTTGCTTACAAGAAGAGAGCGCTAACCCAAGTGATAGAACGGATAAAGTGAGATAAATTTGTTTCATCGGGAATGTGTGGTTAAGGCTGGAATACCTTATTGAGATTTAATGTCAATAGTGATTTGCCCAACCTCACAGTTAACTCAGCGAACCCACACTAAAGAAAACTCTCAGATCTATTTACCGGAACACTAGTGTCATAACCAGTGCTGGGGAATAGTGAGCGTATAGTTAGAGACCAAAAAATTAAGACCGTTCAGAATTCTTTGATGCTCATTCATATCAATCTCCACACCAGCCTTACGCTGATCCACGAGCTCTTTTAATCGAGGAAGCTCATACATCCCCAGAGCAAAAAAATTCCCCCAAGAAGGCGTGCCAAAGAGCCTCCACACGACTTGGTTGTCGTCCCGATCACTCGCTAAACGCTTCGGGCCATCAATCTTCCCTTTCGCCGCTTCAGCAATATCCTCATCGTCATATACAGCAAGTAGTTCCATCTCATGAGCACAGTAAGACTAAAAGATAAAAGAGGTCAATCTGAACGAAAGAAAAAGAAATGGCAGGATTGTGTGAACAGAATCCTCTAATCTATTCGAAGTGATAACAGCTCTGAATTTACTGTCTATAGAATTCAAGATTTCCTAAGTAAAAAGGAACCAAAACCTACGGTGTCAAACTTGACTCACCATGGGTGCAATATGAATATTTAAATGAGAAGTGTGATTTTTTCACGATATGTTTATGTTCGCAGGATGGAAAATCGCTGTGGAAGGTAAGATTAATGCCTAGCTAGAGTGTGACGAAAATAAGAGGGTAAACCTGATATATAAAGTCATTCAGCTAGGAAGAGTAAGTTATTTCTATAAACCTCATTTATCGATTATAGGTCTTACTGTTCCTGAGGGATTTAAGATTTTTCATCGTGTAGCACTTGATCGA
>JALZUP010000447.1 GCA_023301505.1 Robiginitomaculum sp. | reverse complement strand
GCTCAGCCAGATACCCTGAAGATAGGCACAGCGTGCGGTAGCTTCACTGTCCCAACACCTGAAGATCGATCCTTCAAGGTAAATGACACAATCACATTCAGTGTATCAGCTGACTTGGTAACAATATCCACAGATCGCCCCGATGCGGATAACGTGGTTGAGTGCAGCCTTATTTCAGAGGAGTTCGTCGGGTCTGTCGTCACCTTGTTTCTGGAAGCCAAAGACGGCACCGAGCTCAAAGTACAAGTACAAGAGAAAGAGCTTCAGCAAATCAACACCAAGCTACAAGTACCTTACTTTATGAGCTGGCCCACTCAGAGCGCACATGTGCTGGACGAGCGTACAAACCAATAATTTCCAGTAACTACTTGCACTGCCCATTTATATTCACTATCAGAAACTCCTGACGCCAAAGATCAGCATAATAACGAACACCTCACATGTCCCATTGTCGAGCATGACACCACCGCAAGACCCTGGTATTTAAAAATACCCAATGTATCAGCATGTCCACTGATCACAGCCCCACACGCTTGTCGTTGCTTTCCCCCATATAATACTGTGCGTTGAGCGTCACCTAAAATGCCGGCTACCAAGGTGTAGCGAAGTGCTCGACCGTGTATACGCGACAATTTGAAAATCCGCGACGGTCTTTGCATTAAGGTTTGCCTACTAAAACCGACAACCTTAACAGTACCGCATGCCCGCAGTATAAGTTCGAATTTTTCTTAAGCCGTAGAAGCTCTTTAAGTCTACATTATCTATCAAAGCGCCTTCGAAAATGGCCTGCCATATCCCACGAAAATATAGCCGTAAAAATCTGAAATTGGCTACCACAACGTAATGCGCTTGGTAAACCATAGAAAATAAAACACCCGTGAGACATATGATACGCACTTGGAAGTTTGAAAAAGAAACCCTCAGTGATTTAGCTGGGTCGTCATAAAGTAAACCGGTATTACGTATACGCACCTGACCATCCCTTACCAGGCTAAATATCTAACACTAGTGTTTTTGTTTTCGAACGTGAACAACACACGGTGATTTTTGCGTTTGACGCTTTTTCACTGTCAGTTTGTACAAAATCCCGATGGTCAGGTACACCATCCAAAACAGGGGTCAGGCAGGTTCCGCACACACCCGACTGGCAGGACACAGGTACATCAATGCCGTTGGCTGTAAGCTTGTCGTTAATTGTTTCACCAGGGGCAACCTCGAAACGTAGGCCGGATTTTTGAGCGACTACCGTAAAGGGTTCGCCATCGGTATCGACTTCAGCGCCAAATCTTTCCAGGTGCACGCACTGTGATTTCCACTGGTTGCTGTGTGCTGCGTCGGTGACGAAGTCCATGAAACCGTTTGGTCCACAGACATAAAGGTGGCGGTCATCGGCTGATTGCTTTAACACCGCATTGATATCAAGCGCCGAATCCTTTGGTCCATCGTCGGTATGAAATTGAACCTTGTCGCCAAACACAGCCATCTCGGCTTGGAAAGCCAACCGGTCTTTACTGCGGACACAATAGTGCATCTCCCATGACGCGCCCAGCGCTTCAAGCGCATACGCCATGCTTAACATGGGTGTCACCCCGATCCCTCCGGCAAATAGAATCGAGTGGGCCGCTTGCTGTATAGGAAAATTGTTTCGTGGGCGGCCAATACGAATGCGCTCACCTTCCGTAAACGCTGTGTGTATCTGTGATGAACCGCCTCGCGACTTCGGGTCGAGAAGAATACCAAGCTTATACATTGTATTGTCTGATGGATTACCAGTCAGGGAGTACTGACGAACCACACCGGATTTCACAAAAACATCAACGTGTGCACCGGCCTCATAGAAAGGCAATACTGCTCCGTCAACGGCGGCTAGTTCAAGACTTACGATATCAGTCGCTGCATCTATCCGTTTGTTGATCACTACATCAAGCCACTGGTTTTCCTGCTGTGTGCTTTGTGTGGAATCGTCAAGAACCTTATCAGCCAAATGCACTTTGACCGGCAGTTTAGAGAACGCACGTATTGTATTATTCATTGCTACCACGGGTTCTTCCAGTAGCTCAAAACGCTCTACCCGACGGCGCAGAGCTTCTATCAATAGAATCATCTCCCGCCGCGCCAGGTGCATGCCCATGCACATATGAACACCCTGACCAAAGCCGACATGGTCGTGCACATCACGGGTGACATCGAACTGGTCTGCGTTTATAAACTTGCGCTCGTCAAGGTTGGCTGAGGCATACACCACAATGATCCGCTTATCGGCGGGTATGGTATACCCGGCCAGTTCAATGTCTTCAATGGCGTACCGCGTGAAGGCGCGGATGGGTGTCGCCAGCCTTACCGCTTCTTCAACGGCATTTGGAATCAACGTGGGATCTGCTCGCAATTTATCCCATTGCTCCGGGTTGTCTGCAAACAACTTGATGATCTGACCGGTGGTTGAAATTGTTGTATCTAACGACGGATTAATGTAGTCACGCATCAACTGCGCACATGTCTCTGTTGAGATACCACGCTCAGGACCCACCTCAAATATACGCTTGGCCCAGCCGCCCTCTTTTAACTTTTCAGGTCTACCGTATTCAAGCAGAAAATCTCTAAGATCTTTGAGATCAATAAACGCTTGTTCAGTGCGTGAATTCTCTGTGCCAAACAGATTAAACGCGGCACTGGCCCATTTAAGCATTTGCGCTGAATCAGCGGCCTGCGGCAGCCCGACAAGTTCAGCAACAATGGTCACCGGCAGATACTGCGCAAAATCTGCCACGGCATCAAATTCGCCACGGGCACATAGTGTTTTAACCAATTGATCAGCGGCGAATTTTAAGCGCGGCTCAATATCAACCAGAGCGCCCGGCAGCAGCGGCTCGGAGGTCACAGCCCGCGTTTGGTCATGGACCGGTGGGTCAGAATTCAGTGTCGAGCCAACAAGAATGTCATTAACACGCGGTATCGGCGACACACCACGAGAGGATACAAAGCGCAGGGGCTGCAGCAATACCTCACTCACTTCCTGATAACGCGCCACCAGATACAGGTCATTTTTTTCCATATACACCACAGGCCCAAGCTCGCGCA
>JALZUP010000446.1 GCA_023301505.1 Robiginitomaculum sp. | reverse complement strand
ATGACAATTGTTGACGACACCTCGAAACCAACTGTTCAAAGCAACCAAAACCCGCTGAACGGAATCAAAACAACCAGAAGTCAATTAAACGATTGGGCGAGTGGCGTTGTCGGTGTAAGTGTCATTGGAAAGCGAAGCCTTGATCAGTTCGTTTTAGCACTATGGCCAGAACCCGAAGAGGTGAAAGACGAAGATAAACAACAGATAGACAATAAAGCAGTTAAAAAACTACAAAAAAATTGGTCTAACGACAAACGCCCAGGGCCTATTAGTAACAATGACATCGGTCGTATGGAGTTTGCCACCTCCATTGGATTGACGTGCGCCAGAGCTAGATATACCTTAGACAGGGCCTACCAAAACAAACCCTCTTTTCATGTATTTGCCATGACAAGCCAGCGTGCTAACTCATTTTGTGAAGATCATGGTGGTGCATATTTTTTATACCGTGCTGAAGACAGCAGCTGGACAAGGGAACACGGTTATCTTGGTGGCGTTCTTTTAAAAAGCGTATTGGTTATGCGATACCCAGTGCCGTACAAAACGTTTAATCAAGATACGCAAGACAGCTATTGTCGAATTCACTGTAAATATATAATTCCCCAGATAAGCAAAAATAAACCAAAAAATGTGTACAAGTATGACGGGTACTGTGCACCTGGACACAAGAACAATGACTCATGGCAATGGCTTTTCCAGCAACGCCAGTCCACGATAAAAGAACATTATTCAGATATTCTTGTCATGTATACAGGAAAATTTTTACCCAGCGCTGACTACAATGGCGATAAGTTGCAGAGCGTAATCGGCGACTCGCTTACCGAATACCAGGGAGTACGTAAAGGGGAACACAAGGCATATATTAACGGACGCGTCATCATGATAAAGGTTCCCGGCTATGTCACTCGACAGGTAAACGAAGATGGCTCAAAAGAGAAACTCAACGACCCACATATCGCATTACATAAGGAATTGCCTGATGGTTCTTTTGTGGTAGAAAACGAGCACGTATTCACAAGGAAACACGCTAGAATAATTGATTTATCTAAACCAAATCTTAAACTAGATCAATACGACAGGCTAGCAACGCGACGCCTATTAGTAACCACGTGAATAAATGCGTAGCATACAATAATGCCTTTAGTCAAATCATGTTAATATCAAATTATATACAAAAGCCAGGTGCATTCCAAGTTTCTATAAGTGACTTTCCAGAGTAAAACAGAGTCACCGTTGCATTAAAGCGCGGTGGTTTTATTTTTTATGTAGCACGTGAATTCAACATGCATACTACCAGGAGAGAAACCATGAAATATACAACACTAGTTACAAGCATGTGCCTAACCACATTATGTACTGTGTACACACCGCTTGTTAGTGCGGAAATAATCAAGTATCAGATCGTAGGCACCGTCTCTGAGATTGACGCGCCTTTACAAGGTGGGCAGGTTTCAGTTGGGGATACTGTAAATGGTCATTTTTACGCAGAAACAATCGCCAATTTTGACAGTGGCAATAATGACCTTGCTATCTATGATACAAATGACTTGTTATTGAACATAGGTGACAACTACGAGGTAACAGCACCGGTAGGCAACATAAGAGTTTTTAACAACTACGCAGGATCATCAATCGACCAAGTATTAATAGATTTCACATCAGGCCAAGGACTTGTTGGGCCTGCAGTTAATTCAAGTTGGCTGCCAGATTATTACCATCAAAAATTTGCAGGTAACCTCACTAGTAGTCAACTTCCACTGGAAATGGATGTCAATGCTAATGGCAACAGATCACAACTTCGCTTCAATGTCGACGATTCTGTACAGTTTAGCTTTTCCGTAAGCAAGCTGTCTGTAATAGCAGACGATCCCGCGCCACCCTTGCCGAACGTTTACTTCCGGATGGATACTCTAGCTGATATCAATGGCAATGGTTTCCCCGAGTTGGCTTTCCTACGAACGGTGCCTTCTGGAAATGTTCATGTTCTCATTCGAGATTCCATTAACCGCGAATATATAAAGACAATGACGTTCTTCAATGCTAACCATGAACCTCTGGACATCACTACGTTGCCTGATGCTGATGGCAACGGTTATCCTGAGATCGCAGTTATGGCACTAGATATCACTTCCGGTCAGACACGAACGGTGGTTAAAGACGCTGTGACTGAAGAGCAACTTAGTGGATTTATTTTTTCACCTTAAGGCACTGTAAATAGGCATGCCCCGCTTCATTTCATTCGAAAGCGGGGCACCTTGCTTAAGCGTAAGTGCCAGTAGAGTGGCAAATCTTTCTATGCGCCCAGACTATCAAAGCGCCATCCCTGTACGATGATTTAACCAGCGTCCTCCTGCTGTATCATTAGTGACTATTGGATGCTCTTCACCAAAACCCAAAGCCACCAGATTTTGCTTCAGGACTACCTATGATATCAGTTCCTCCATGGCCAAACTTGCGCGAATTGTACTTAAAGTTCTGTTATATTCGTGTCTACCTAAGCTATCAGTATGGCCCGATATGGTCAATGTACCCGGTGTACATTCGCTTATAGTATCCTGAATTCTAGCCGATGATCGCTGCGAAGAAGTGCTAAGTTCATCAGAATTGTGTCTGCAGTAAATTGATCCATCGATGATAATTTCACGCAGAGGCGCATTAGGCTGATCATTTGATACCGGAACACTTGAAGTTTCGATAGAAACCGCAGCTAGTTCAACAACCCCAACCACCCAACCCGAACCAGGGTGGTCGCTCTTCAGCCCTACATAGCACTAGCACCAAATATGGCTCACCAGACTTAGTAATTACCACCCTTTCTCCATTGCAGCCGTGTCAGCGAGTTTGTGAAAAGTGGCTTTTTGGCTGGACAGCCCTTTCCCCAATTTCGAAAACTTCGCCAGACAGTCAACCGCAACTAAAAAGTAAGCTGGCAAACGCTACTTTAATACCAACCTCACAGAAAGCTAATTTTTCCTGCGATTCTGCCGAAACCCGACAATATGTTTGGTTGATTTTGTTAAGCAACCGACAAAAACAATGTGACCTGATCGCACCTGCTGGCTGGGCCGGTACTAGCACCGAGGGCTGTAACTATCAAGGGTTTACAAGTGGTTCTATCACTCATTTATGGCTTGCACAAAAACGCCAACAGCGCCCTTTTAGTGTCAGTTCTAGTGATCATGGGGTGCGAAAGCGAAAATGCTCAGCTTGAGCCAGCCCTGAGCGCTGCAATTAACGGTTCGCAAGATGTAAATCAGCCTGTTACCGCGAAAACCAGTGAGCCTGCAAGCAACAACACTCTTAGCGCCACTGAAGCAGATACCCTAAGCAATACTGATCCAACAAACCGCAATAATCTGGATATCGAGCGTTTTATAAAAATAACCACTCAATGGGAATTCAGTAGCGGCCCGAAGCTGTTGTATAAATACCCTGACGGGGCAACGATCAGCTATTCAGTAAACGGCATACCGACAGCCGCGGATTTACAACAAACCACGTTAGTGTTCGAAGAACTCAGTGCGTTAACACAATTAACCTTTATTAAAGTAAACAACGCTGATGAGTCTCACATGGATATATATTTTGAGCCGGTAGATAGATTCCCATCGCTTCTGAGTAATTATGTTCCGGGGAACTACGGTTTCTTCACTACCCTCACCCGCGGCACAACTATTATCGGCGCTACCATTCTTGTAAATACCCAGAGTTCTGAAACCGCCAGGCACCACCTTATACGCGAGGAAGTAACTCAGTCACTTGGTTTGTTTTACGATCTGCCAGACGATTCCACATCGATCTTCTATTCAGAATGGAATCTGGCGCAACAATACAACGATAGTGACAAAGATATTATTGCCTCACTGTACACCAGCGGATTAACTGCGGGAATGTCAGCCGTGCAAATCAGACAGTTTTTCGATTAAAAAAAACCTAAACCTTCCGATAGAAAAGCTTCGTTATGCCCCTTTACACTTCATAAGTAGCGTAGGGCTGGCAGCACTGTATCAATCCTACTATTTGAAGCTGCTTTCTGGCCTTCAGTATACTTACCTGCGTACCTCTTCAAAAGTAACCTCTGATTGCACAACTTCTTTTGCCCGGGTTTTCACAGATTTGGTTGGTCTTGT
>JALZUP010000445.1 GCA_023301505.1 Robiginitomaculum sp. | reverse complement strand
CAGGATGAAAAGGCGCAAGCCTTAGCTCAAGCCTTGGCGCAATTGCAAGAGCTGCGGCAACAGCATCGCCATCTTGATGACGAGATCACGGCCTTACAGCAAAACGGCGTAACCGATATGCTTAAAATTGCGCGTTTGAAAAAGTTTAAATTAAAGCTCAAAGACCAAATTAGCCGACTTGAAGATAAGGTCACGCCCGATATTATCGCCTAACCCGACTATCGCCTAATATGCCGCCTTATGCCGCGCGGTTTTTCGCCAAATACATTGCCCGATCCGCGCGCGCTAAAATCTGATCCGCACTATCTTCGGTCTGGCAGCTTGAAATACCCCAAGCTGTATCAATTTTGACGCTCTGCTTATTATCATCAACCATGACAGCGCGCTGTGAAATAATATCGCTCAGAGCGCGGGCCTTGCGCCGGGCGTCGTCTTGACCGACTTTAAACAATAAAACGCCAAATTCATCACCGCCAAGACGGGCCACCAAATCGCAATCACGTACGCCGCCTTTTAAAACATCGCTCACCATACGCAGCACATCATCTCCAACAGCATGACCATATTTATCATTGATCATTTTAAAATTATTGAGATCAAAATAGATAAGGCTAGAGAGAATATCATAACGGCCCATCATTGTACGGGCGCGGTTAATCTCACGCACAAATGCGCGGCGATTATAAATGGGCAATAAGGGATCCGTATCTGCCGCTTTTTCCAAATCTACAATGCGCGTTTTTAATGTCGCGTTTTCAACACGCAAGGCCTCAAGCTCAGCCGCCATATCTGCGCCCTCAGGCGCGGCTTCCTTTAAGGCTAGTAAATCTGTAACGCGGTTAAAGTCCATAAATTTATCGAGGCTCATCTTATTCTTATGAGCTTTGATTTACCGCAATAGACTTAAAATAAGTTTCAAAGGCGCGGTTAACAAACCCTAAAATTACTCCCCCGCCAAATCCTCCCCCTAAAACGTGACTTGGTTTTTTATTTGGACATTTGCCACTATCAAGGTTAAAAGCCTTTGCTTTCCTGCCCGCCAATCCTTTACTGCGGGCCATATTTAAGAAAGCCGCCATGCCAAACCCTCTCAATCCTCATAAGGCGCCCATTGCAATCATTATGGGCTCGACCTCTGATTGGCCAACCATGGAACATGCAGGCGCTATATTGGACGCGCTAAATGTGAGCTATGAGGCCCAAGTTGTCTCCGCTCACCGCACGCCAGACCGTCTGGTTAAATTCGCCAAAGGCGCGCGCAAGGCGGGCTTTAAAGTCATTATTGCTGGCGCAGGCGGCGCGGCGCATTTGCCCGGCATGACCGCATCTATGACGCCCCTGCCCGTATTAGGCGTGCCTGTTGAATCCAAAGCCCTATCAGGCATGGATAGTCTTTTATCAATTGCGCAAATGCCCGGCGGCGTCCCCGTCGGCACATTAGCGATTGGGAAATCAGGCGCTAAAAATGCAGCCCTTTTAGCGGTCAGCATATTAGCTCTAAAAGATAAAGCTTTAGCCAAGCGCCTTGATAAATGGCGCGCTGAGCAAACCGATAATGTCGCTTTGGACCCGAAAGGGTAGCCATATGCCCGAAAGGATAGCCATATGCCCGAAAGGATAGCCATATGAACGTGCTCGCGCCCGGCGCTATTATTGGCATTTTAGGCGGCGGCCAGCTTGGCCGTATGCTCTCGCTCGCGGCGGCGCGGCTGGGCTTTACCTGCCATATTTATTGCCCTGACGCCGATGGCCCAGCCGCCAATGTAAGCGCCTATCAAACGGTTGGCGATTATCTTGATCTGGAAAAAATTAAGCTCTTTGCGCAAAGCTGCGATGTCGTCACATATGAGTTTGAAAATGTCCCCGCCCAGACGGCGGCGGCCTGCGCCCAATTTGCGCCTCTACGCCCAGGTGCGCGGGCGCTCGAAGTAGCCCAAGACAGGCTCACCGAGAAAACATTTTTGCAAGACAAAGCCGCCATTAATGTTGTGCCATTTGCCGATATTGCCAATGTCTACGATCTGGACCGCGCCTGTAAACGGCTAGGTTTTCCCGCCATTTTAAAAACGCGCCGCCTTGGATATGACGGCAAAGGCCAAGTTAAAATAGGCAGCGATAGCGAGATTAAGCAGGCCTATGAGGCCTTAGCGGGCGCGCCAGCTATCTTAGAACAATTTGCGCCCTTTAGGCGCGAAGTCTCCATTGTCGCCGCGCGCAATGAGCAAGGCGAATTTGCCGCCTATCCGCTTATTGAAAATGTACACCGCAACCACATACTTTATAGCAGCACATGCCCCGCCCCTGATAATAACGCTCCTGATAATACAAGCTCTAATCAGCCAAGCCATATTGCCTCTGAAATGACGCGCGCTATTATGGACGCATTAGATTATGTCGGCGTCATGGCGACTGAGTTTTTTGAAATGGATGATGGCCGCTTAATCGTGAATGAGATTGCTCCGCGCGTTCATAATAGCGGGCATTTTAGCCAAAATGCGGGATGCTGTGATCAGTTTGAGCTGCATATTCGCGCCATTGCAGGCTGGCCGCTCGGCGATACGCAGCCGCGCCATGTGAGCGTCATGACAAATCTAATCGGCGCAGAAGCAGCAGATTGGCAACAATTAGCCAGCCATAAAAATGCCCATCTTCACCTCTACGGCAAAGATGGCGCGCGGGCGGGCCGTAAAATGGGGCATATTAATGTGGTTGGCGCCCCTCTCCCTAAATCTGGTGACTAAACCCTAGGCTAAACGACCAAAGCTATTTTGCTTAATATCGGCTGCGGTAAGGACGGCGCGCCCCGCTACGGCCAAACCGCAATTTTGACAAAGCCTGCACAGGATCTGGCAATTGCGCGCTCAGTCCGCGCGCTTTGGCTTTAGCTTTTTCAAACTGCATGACATTTTCAATGCGGCGATCTAAAAAAGCGCGCCCCGCCGCTTTATCTGCGCTATTATCGCCCAGCCACGCCAGAAGCGAGCTGCTCAGCACAGCCGATAATACGGCGCGTTTGGAGTAAAAATTCCCATCCGTAGAGCGGTCCCCTATGGCGCGCCAAATCATATCCGCGCTTTGCCAGAGCATTTTCGCCCCTGCCCCGCCTGCGCTAGGCAGGGCGAGTTTCGCAATGGCGCGGCGCGCGGCTTCTTCATGCGGCCCGATAGCCTCAAAGCGGGCAATAACGCCCTCTCGCACACGCGCGCGAATTTTCATGCTCGCCAAATCCATCTGTTGAAGAGCAGCGCGCGCGCGCTCATCACATTGGGCCGCCCAAAACCCTATTAGCTCATTTGCGCCCGCAGGGAAAAACAGCGCCTCACTGCCCTGTGCCAGCTCGCAATCCTCCACAGCAAGGCGCAGCGCCTTATCCGTCCAGCCTTCAAAAGGCACATGAATAAGGGCGGCATTTAAAAGCTGCACACGAATATCGTCTGACGGCATAGTTTGGGTTTGCGTATCACTCATAGGCAAAGACTAGCAAATAAGTCAGGCCTTGTCTTGCGACAAAGCGGTCACCTCATTTAGCCCCTGCCTAGCCAGCCCTTAAAGACCGCCAGAGCATTTCCCATACCGCCGCCAGATAAAACGCCATGACGAAATAGGCGCGCGCTCAGCCAAACAATAAAAATAGTCGAGATAAATAATATTCCAGCAGAGAGCGTAATTTCCCAAATTGGCGGCTCACTGGGCAAACGAATAAGCGTGGCAAAGGGCGCGCTGGGCGGAAAAAAACTTGCCGCGCGCAAAAGCGGGCTATCAGGCGTGCTAATCCCAATGGGCACGACCATCAGGCATAATGTTAAAAGCAGCAAGATGGGCGTGACTAATGTTTGCGCGTCTTGCATGGATTCCGCCAAAGCGCCCAAGGCCATGAATAATGTGCCGTAGAAAATATAACCCAGCAGAAAAAATAGCGCAAAAAACCCGATCATTTTACCCGATATGGCTTGGCCAATGGCCGCGGCTATCAAATTATCCTCACCGCCAATAAGGCCCAACCCTAACACAACATATAATCCCCCGCCTGCTATCAAAATCCACGGCGCGATAGAGGCTAAGGTCAGCGCGACGACGCCGAGCAATTTGCCAAATAAAATTTCGGTAAACCGCGTCGAGGCAAGGAGCATTTCAAGCGCCTTATTGACCTTTTCCTCCACCATACTCATCAGCAACATGTAAACGCCTGAAAATATAGCCAGCCATAAAATACCGCTAAAGGCCGCGGCCACGAGGAAAGGAATATTATCGGCTAGGGTGATCTCTTGGCCGCCGCCATCCGCTCTGATCGTTTTACTCGGGTCAAGCTTGGCCGCGATAGGCGCCGCGTCCAAGGCGCGCCCATAAGCGGCGCGGCTTTGCTCTGTGTCAGAGAAATAATTATCCGCCGCCTCTAAGCGAAAAATATTATTGATATAACGCTCTAGCCCTGCCGCATTCGGATTAGTCGTCCAGTAATCAGCCGCAGGCCTGCTGCCATCCATATAAATATGCAAAATCCCCGACAAGGCCGCCCCGCCTGATTGCTCTTCTGAGCCGCCCGCATTTAACGGCAGAGCTCTCTCGCCCGTCAGATAGGCCTTGGCTGTTTCAATATTGGCATATCCCTCACCCGAAGCGCCGAGCGGGAGCGACATAATCTTTAGATTTTGGTCTGGCAATTTAAGACGCGCGGCCAGATCAGGGTAATTCTCTTCTAAAAAGACGCGCCCCGCCGCGCTGCCCTTATTCTCTAGCAAGCTATCAAAGGCGGCGCGCTCATTTTCGGGCAGCAAAAAACGCCCGCTTTGTTGCAATAAAATTTTATCAGTGCTGGCGCGCTCCTCATCTATGGCCTCTATGACTTGGCGCTCATATTGGCCTGTCTCATCAATGATCGTGACAAGGCGCTGCGGCTCCGCGCGCAGGGACAGAACCGACATGGCTAGCCCAAATATTAGTCCAAAAAAGGGCGAGAGCACGGCAATCCAAAATCCCCATGTGCGCACATATCCTAGAAAATCACGCCGCGCGATGAGATAGATGCGGCGCAGATTTAGACCCATATTCGGTCTCGGTAATTTTAGCTCAGATAAGCTCATGATTTTTCCTCGAAGCTTTTACCGATTTTCTCATCCAGTTCTGACGGCTCAATATTAGCCTGAGCACCGCTCTTATCGCCGCTCTTATCATCACCTTTGCGCTGCGCAATTAAATGCACAAAGGCATCGTGAAGCGTAGCGCGTTGCGGTTCAAAATGGCGCAAGGTCAACCCTTTGCTCAAAACAGTGTCGAGCACATCTTGGCTGGAAATATCATCGCGCAAATCAAGATTATATCGGCCCGCTTCTAATCTTTCATAATTTTGCGCAAAAGCGGCGAGCCAATCAGGCGCGCTCATTCGGGTGGATAGCTCTGGCAGCTCTAAAATAAGACGGCGCGGCGCGGTCTGAAGCGCGGCGCTCACACTGCCATCAAATATTTTCTGCCCGCCTGACATTAAAATGATGCGGTCACATAGCCGCTCTGCATGTTCCATCACATGTGTGGAGAAAATAATCGTGCGCCCGCGCGCAGCAATATCGCGAATAATTTGTTCAAGCTGATTTTGATTAACAGGGTCAAGGCCCGAAAAAGGCTCGTCCAAGATTAAAAATTCAGGGTCATGCGCAATCGCAGCAATAAGCTGGACTTTTTGCGCCATGCCTTTGGACAAGGCTTTGACTTTTTTGCGGCCTATATCGCCAAGGCCATGAGCCTGCAAAAGCTCATCTGCGCGCCTATTGGCTAATTTTGCGCTCAGCCCATTAAGCCGCGCCATATGCGCAATAGAGGCGCGAGCGGTGGATTTACGGTACAGACCGCGCTCTTCAGGCAAAAAACCAATGCGCCCAAAATGGCGCGGCCCTGGCTCTCCGCCCAATAAGCTAATCGTGCCTGTATCTGGCACGATTAATCCCAAAGCCATGCGCAGACAGCTCGTTTTGCCCGCCCCATTAGGGCCTAAAAAGCCGACAATCTCGCCTTGGCGAATATCAAAAGAGACATTTTTGACCGCCCATTTAGCCGTTTTTCCAGCGCCATAGCGCTTGCTAATACCCGATAAATTAAGCGCGCAATTAGGCTCACATTTAAGCATATTGGGCGAGGCGGGGTCTGGCTTTAGCTCTCTCATGCTTATTTATACGCCAAAGGCCTTATCAAGGAGTAAGCAAAAGAGCCTATTTTCAAATTTTTCCAAAAGGGGTGCCTGTTAATCTCGGCCCAAACCCAAAAAGCTTCATAATCAAGGCCCATCGGCTTGCGCCATAAGGGGGGGACTGATATGGGAAGAGCATGAGCCATACCGTAAAAATATCGCCGTCTATTCTATCCGCTGACTTTGCTGATCTTGGCGCAGAAGTGCGCGCCATTGATGCGGCGGGCGCGGATATGATCCATATTGATGTCATGGACGGTCATTATGTGCCGAACCTGACCATTGGCCCAATGGTCGTCAAAGCGCTCAAACCCCATAGCGCCAAGCCATTTGATGTCCATCTTATGGTTGCCCCCGCAGATCCGCTGCTAGAAGGCTTTGCCCAAGCGGGCGCAGATATAATTACCATTCACCCTGATGCAGGCCCGCATCCCCATCGCAGCTTGCAAGCCATTCGCGCTCTTGGCTGCGCGCCGGGTATTGCGCTTAATCCGGGAACGCCAGCCAGTGTCATAGAGCCTTTAATTGATGATTTGGATATGATCCTTGTCATGAGCGTTAATCCAGGCTTTGGCGGGCAAAAATTTATTAGCTCCCAATTGCGCAAGATCGAAGCCTTGCGCAAAATGATTGACCAAACAGGGCGCGATATCGAACTTGAAATTGACGGCGGCGTTAATCCGCAAACGGCCAAATTATGCATTAGCGCGGGCGCCAGCGCCTTAGTCGCAGGCTCGGCTGTGTTTAAAGGCAAAGAAGGCAGCTACGCCGCCAATATTGCCGCGTTACGTCCGCAAGGCATGGGCAGCCAGTCTCGTTCTGCTGCGGAATAAACCTCTATGTCTAAACGTCTTCCCGTCTTAAACACGCTGGGGCGTTCTATAAGCCAGCCTTTAGTCAATTTAGGCCGAGACATGGCCAGCCCCCTTCACATAGCCCGCTTGCGCTCTGCGCGCGTGCCCCCTTTTGTTGCCTCTCCCAGAGCTATTGTCTTAAAACCCAAAAAGGCCGCCGCGCCCTATCTGGCTGGGTCTTTTCATTTTAAAGGGCATCAATTTGAAACGGGCCAAGGCGGCAACCCTTGGTCACTGGCCGTGCCCTCTGAAGGCTTTGCCGATTATCTGCACCGATTTGACTGGATGGATGATCTGGCTGCAGATTCTGGAACGGCGTCCCAAATACGCGCGCAATATTTAGTGGATGGCTGGATTTCAGTTTACGGCAAATGGAATGATTTTGCTTGGGCCCCTGATATTACCGCCCAGCGCCTCTCCGCTTGGCTGCGCCATTGGCGCGCCTTGCTAAAAAGCGATGATGCGGCCAGCGCCCTACGGCGCGCTAATATTTACCGCCAGCTCAGCCATTTGCGTAAATCTTTAAGGCAGCTCAGCGCAGGCGCGCCGCAAATCACCGCCTGTACTGTCCTAGCTATGGCGGGCGCGATGATGAACAATCAAGCCCATCTTGACCGCAATCTAGACCGCCTTGACGCCCATCTTGATACGCAAATTCTCGCCGATGGCGGACATATAAGCCGTCAGCCCGGCGAAATTATCACCCTATTAAAATCCCTCTTAGCCTTAGAGAGCACCCTTGCTGCGCGCGGCATTGAAGGCTCGCGCCAAACAAGCCGTGCCATTGACCGGCTCGGCGCGGCGCTCTTATTTTTCACCCATGCCGATGATAAGCTCGCCAGTTTTCATGGCAGCGGTGAAGGCGATGCGCGCGCGATTAAATCCCTTATCAAAGCGGCAGGCATCAAGGCGAAAAGCTTTAGCTATATGCCCCATAGCGGCTATCAACGGCTTGAGCAAAACGGCACAGTCATGATCATGGATACGGGCGATAGTCCGCCGCGCCCCTATGACCAAAATGCCCATCTGGCTCCGCTTGCCTTTGAGCTATCTGTTCCTGCTGGGCGGATGATCGTTAATTGCGGCTTTAACCGCGCCCAGCCTGAAGGCTGGCAAAGCGTCATGCGCCAAACAGCGGCCCATAGCACGCTCATCATTGATGATTGCTCAGCGGGCGCGATTATCGACTCGCGCCTTTATGGACAGCCTATTTCCAAAAATGCTGGCCCTGCAAAAGCTCAGCGCAAAGAGCTAGAAGACGCAATCTGGCTAGAATCCACCCATGACGGATATCGCGACGATACAGGCCTTGTGCACCGGCGGCGTATTTATATGGATATGCTGGGTACAGATATTCGCGGCGAAGATAGCCTATCTGTTCCCATCGGCCATACGCCCTTAATAAGCCATTCCAGCTTTGCCTTTGCGCTACGCTTTCATGTTCACCCAGATGTGCGCCTCACACTTGCGCGCGATTTAAAAAGCGCGCTGCTGATTTTGGCCAATGGTGATGGCTGGCGCTTTCGCTGTGATAATGGCCCCATAAAAATAGAAAAATCCGTCTATCTGGGCCGCGGCTATAAGCCTGAGCGCTGTGAACAAATTGTCGTGCACGGCGATGCCTTATCAGATAATAATGGAGATGACCGATCCAATCGCGTGCGCTGGTCTTTCAAGCGCCTTGGAAAAGTCGGCGAGCAATAGCCGCTCATATCCACATTTTAGAAACATCTGCGCAAAGCTCTTTTAAATTTTCATAGGCGCAGGGCGCATACAGGCTTTAAATCAAGGCCTCCATATGATAGCCACGCCCCATCTTAAATGCCGCGCTTTACATCCTGATAAGGCGCGCCTTACCAGAAAGATGCGCTATGCCTGCTCCAAATCCTGATCTTAAACCTTTTGACCGCGCAGGGCTTGCCCCCGTCAAACGAGCGCTCATTAGCGTATCAGATAAATCCCGCCTGATAGATCAAGCTATGGCCTTGCATGAGCGCGGCGTAAAGCTTGTCTCTACGGGGGGCACGCACCGCGCAATTGCGGCGGCAGGTATTCCTGTCAAAGATGTGTCAGAGCTAACCAATTTTCCAGAGATGATGGATGGCCGCGTCAAAACTTTGCACCCTATGGTGCATGGCGGGCTGTTAGGCGATCGGGATTTACAAAGCCATAAAGATGCCATGCATAGCCACGGCATTTTATCCATCGATGTATTGATCGTAAATCTTTACCCCTTTGAGCAAGCTGTGGCGTCGGGCGGCTCTTATGAAATGTGCGTAGAAAATATTGATATTGGCGGGCCAGCTATGGTGCGCGCAGCGGCGAAAAACCATGCCCATGTCGCTGTCTGTAATGACGCAGAAGATGTTGATGCGCTGCTGGCGGATATGGATGCCAATGACGGCCAGACAACGGGCGTGCTACGCCAAAAACTTGCGGCAAAATCTTATGCGCGCACGGCCGCCTATGACGCCGCTATCTCTAATTATTTTGCGAATATCTTAGGCGATATGGCCCCGACCTACCGGGCCCAAGCTGGCACATTAAAGCAAACATTACGCTACGGGGAAAACCCGCATCAGAGCGCCGCATTTTACGCAGATGGCAGCGCGCGGGCAGGCGTTTCCACCGCCGAGCAGCTACAAGGCAAAGCGCTCTCTTATAATAATATAAATGATACAGACGCCGCCTATGAGCTAGTGGCCGAATTTGGCGATAATGCCCAAGGCGCAAAACCTGCCGTGGCAATTATCAAACATGCAAATCCATGCGGTCTTGCCGTGGCCGATGATTATATTACGGCTTATAAAAACGCGCTTAGTTGTGACCCTGTCTCTGCCTTTGGCGGCATTGTTGCGCTTAATGGGAATTTGGACAAAGCCACCGCCACGCAGATCGTCAAAGTCTTCACCGAAGTCGTGATCGCGCCCTCTGCCGATGAGGACGCCATAGAGGTGTTTCGCAAAAAGAAAAATCTACGCCTCTTGATCGCGGGCGGGCTGCCCGATGTCACAGCGCCAAGCTTGACCCAGCGCAATGTGGCGGGCGGCATTTTAGTACAAGACCGCGATAATGGTTATGTGGCGGACGCAGATCTAAAAGTCGTCACCAAGCGCGCACCCAGCGAGAGCGAAATGGCGGATTTGCGTATGGCGTGGAAAGTCGCCAAACATGTTAAATCCAATGCCATCATCTATGTTAAAGACGGCGCGACGGCAGGGATTGGCGCGGGCCAAATGAGCCGCATTGATAGCGCTAGAATTGCCGCACGCAAAGCCGAGGACGCCCAAAAGGCGGCAGGCTGGGACGAGCCGCGCACATTAGGCTGTGCCTGTGCGTCAGATGCCTTCTTCCCCTTTGCCGATGGCATGCTCGCCGCCGCCGCTGCTGGCGCAACCGCGATCATTCAGCCGGGCGGATCAATCCGCGATGAGGAAGTTATTGCCGCCGCCGATGACGCCGGCATTGCCATGGTCTTTACAGGAATGCGCCACTTTAGGCATTAGGCTTATTTCTTCGCTAGATAAACACCCCCCCTCATTCCCGCGAAGGCGGGAAACCAGCCTCTCGCCTTGCATCCCCCCGCCTTGCATCATGAATCATATTTGCACTCGCTGCGCGCTGCCTGCTGGTTCCCCATTTTCATGGGGATGAGCGGGGTGATGTAAGCGCAGAAATGAACGGTAGGCGGTATTTATCGGCAAAGCGCGGCGGCGCGCTACAGCCCCGGCGTGGCCTCTATCTTGTCTTGACTCTTATCGTCCGTATCATCTTCAAAATCTGGGTTCCCATCGGCAGATAACAAAACCGCAATCCAGCGCGTTGTTGGAAACTGGGCAAGGACAATCATGAAAATCACGGTCAATGGCGCGGATAAGAACGCGCCAACTCCGCCCCATAAAGCGCCCCATAGGGTGAGCGATAGCACAACAATCAGCGCAGAGAGGTTCATACTATCGCCCATCATTTTAGGCTGAATTGTATTGCCAATGATAAATTGGGCCCCAAATAGACCCGCCGCCAAAATAGCGATGGGGGTAAAGCTTTCAAATTGCACAAGGGCAAACATGACGGGCAGAGCCACCGCCGCAAGGCCGCCAACAATTGGAATATAGTTGAGAATAAAAATAACCAATGACCAGAACAGCGCGTTTTCCAAACCAAGCGCCCAC
The DNA here is from genome assembly GCA_023301505.1 of Robiginitomaculum sp. Taxonomy (GTDB): domain Bacteria; phylum Pseudomonadota; class Alphaproteobacteria; order Caulobacterales; family Maricaulaceae; genus Robiginitomaculum. The sequence continues at coordinate 4,621 of JALZUP010000445.1, read as the reverse complement.
ATAATCCCAAATGAAATAATCGTTTGCATTAAGCTGATAAGGGTCTGCACGCCCAAATATTTTTCAATAGAAATGCGAATGCGCGCCCCAACCATGGCCGCTTTTTTACGTGCTTGCACATCAGGGAAAAGATCATCCATCTTTTTGGGAAAAGAGGATTGGGCGGCAAAGAGAAAGGCCACATAAATCGCAATCAGCATAAAATCAGATAAAACGCCCTGAACAGTGCCCGCAAAACCGGCAAGCCCTGCCTGTATTTTTTGCGGCAAGTTAACCCGCTCTATCACACTGGTGATCGATAAATCATTTTGGCCGACAAGGCTCCCAGCCCAATGGAAAATCTCGTCAAGGCGGCGCTCATATCGCGGGGCCTGATCAATCACGCTATTGGCGGTATCGGCAATGATAAAGACGACCCCCACAATCCCTGCAATGACCGTTAAAACGGCAATGGTGAGCGAGAGCCAATAAGGAATTTTAGGCGATAAATTATCAATCCAGCCTGCAAAAGCATCAATGATGAGCCAGATAAATATAGCCAGCGCAAAGGGAGTGAAAATATCACGCGCCACATAAAGCCCCGCTATGGCCGTCACAAAACATAAAAATAGAAGACTTGCGCGAATTGTCGTGTCCATGAAGGGGCCTCATATTATCTCTGTTTATAGATTAGCTATCTGGCGCGGCTTGTCACGCCCAGATTTACCTATCTGAATGGCTTATAAAAGAATAAGCGAAATGTTCTATCTTGCATCCCCTCTATGGCCCGCCTATCAATGGACTGGCCTATAAGTGATTAGAAAATGAATGAGCCGCAAAAAACAATAAAAAGCGAGACAGGCCCTGATGAAAATGGCGCGCCTAAAGCCCGCACGCCGCTTTTTCGCGCCCAAGCTATCGCCCATAAAAGACGCAGCCTTTACGGCGACGTTATCTTAATCGCTAATCCCGCTTTGTGGTTTGCCACCACCGCCTTATTGCTCTGCGCGGGCGCGGTTATAGGCTTTGCTATTCTCATCCCTATATTTGGCGGGCCCGATATAGAGGGGCTGACATTTTGGCAATGGCTGACCCAAGGTGAGCAAGCTAGTCAAGATGGGCAAGTCCTCCAAGGCGGTAGATAATCATGCCAGCGCGCCTGCCCATCATCCACCAAACCGAAGCCACAGAATGCGGGCTGGCCTGTCTGGCTATGCTGGCCAATTATCATGGCCATAATATTGACCTGCATAATCTGCGCGCCCGCTTTAACATCTCCCTCAAGGGCGCAGATTTAGGCAGCCTGATGAGCATATCTGGCGCGCTTGGCCTCTCCCCGCGCGCGCTCACATTAGATATGTCTCATATGGGACAGCTTAAACTCCCCGCCTTGCTGCATTGGGATATGAACCATTTTGTTGTGCTAAAATCCATTAGCAAAAACCATGTCATAATCCATGACCCCGCCAGCGGAGCGCGCAAGCTAAGCCTTGCCGAGTTTGGTAATCATTTTACAGGCGTTGCGCTAGAGCTCACCCCGCGCGCGGATTTTAAACCCATTAATGCCGCTGCCCCGCTCAAGCTCTCTATGCTCTGGTCAAAAATCTCAGGCCTAAAACGCGCCATATTGCAGACCCTGATTTTGTCGCTCTTATTGCAGGCCCTAATTTTGCTGGCCCCGCTTTATTTGCAATATTCCATCGATCAGGCCCTGCCGCGCGCCGACAAAACTTTACTGCTCACCCTCGCCCTTGGCTTTGGCGCGCTGGCCATATTGCGTAGCCTGTCAGAGGCCGTGCGTAGCTGGGCTATATTGATTTATGGGCAGCAGCTTAGCCTGCAAATGGCGGGTAATGTCTTTGCCCATATGTTGCGCTTACCGCTGAGCTATTTTGAACGCCGCCATATTGGCGACATCATTTCGCGCATTAATTCCACACAGCCTATTCAGCAAGCCTTAACCCGCGATGTCGCCACCGTCTTTATCGACGCCGCAATGGGGCTAATTACCCTATGCGTGATGTTTGCTTTTAGCCCGCTTTTAACCGTAATTGTTGTGCTAAGCGCGCTGGCGGGACTGGCGCTAACTTTACTGATTTATCCGCATTTGCGCGCCGCCCAAGAAGAGACAATTACGCGTCAGGCATCAGAAAATAGCTATGTGATTGAAAGCTTGCGCGCCAATATGACGGTTAAACTCTTTGGCCGCGAAGCCCAGCGCGAGAGCAGCTGGCGCAATTTATTTGCGCGCTATATTAATAGCAGCACCCATTATGGAAAATTGATGATTTGGCAAAATCTGGGCCAAAGTCTTTTATCGGGATTGCAATTAATCGCTATCATCTATTTCGGCGTTAGCCAGATTATCACGCCAAATGGAAGCGCCTTTACGCTGGGTATGCTCTTTGCCTTTTTAATGTACCGGCAGCTTTTTACCACCAGCCTGACATCGCTTTTGCAAAAGCTCATTAGCTTCCGTCTATTGGGTCTGCATGTAGAGCGTATTTCCGATATTGTACTCACTCGGCCCGAAGCGGGACTAGAGCTTAAATCGGAGCATAAGCCAGAACTCCCAAAATCAGGGCTTAAATCAAAAGTGGAGCAATCGCCCATTAAGGGCCAGATTACGCTAGATAATATTAGCTTTCGCTATTCCCCAACAGAGCCATGGATTATCAAAGATTTTAGCCTCACTTTAGACGCGGGCGCTTTATCTGTCTTTCACGGGAGCTCAGGCGGAGGCAAGACAACTTTGCTCAAACTTATCTTAGGGCTCTACGCCCCGCAAAAAGGACGCATCTTGCTCGATGGACGCCCAATTGCCGATTATGACAAAGCCGTCCTGCGCAGCCAGATTGGCGTTGTCATGCAAGATGATACGCTTATCTCTGGCAGTCTTGCAGACAATATTAGCTTCTTTGACGCGGGTCTGGATATGGACAGAGCCGAAGCGGCGGCAAAGGCGGCGCAAATCCATGATGATATTGTGAAAATGCCTATGGGCTATCAATCAATGGTCGGCGATATGGGGTCGATTTTATCTGGCGGACAAAGGCAGCGCGTTTTGCTGGCCCGCGCCCTTTACATAAATCCGCGTATTTTATGCCTAGATGAAGGCACAGCCAATCTTGACGAGCATACAGAACGCGGCATCGCACAGCTCATATCAGACATGGACATAACGCGGCTTATCATTGCCCACCGCCCCGAATTTATCTCCCGCGCGGATGCGCTTATATCCATTTAAAACCCTAAGCTGCACTATTAAAATTCCAGTTTTTGTTAACCCTGCCTAAGCCGCGCCACCCATAATTAAGGCCGCGTTAACCATAAATCGTTGAAAATTATCAGTAATTTTCTCAAAAAAACACCAAAATAGCCCCAAAATAGCACATTTTGAGCCTGCCCACCCTTGCGCAAAGAATTTCATTCATATTATATTAATCATGCTTGTTAAGTGGTTTAACAAGATTAAACGAGGAAACTTAAAATGCGTGAACTTTCTTCTAAAGAAGTAAAAATCGTTGCAGGTGGTTTGCCAGCTGACATTGAGTGGGCAACTGCTCTTCCAGCTGACATTGAGTGGGCGACTGCTCTTCCAGCTGATATTGAGTGGGCAACTGCTCTTCCAGCCGATATTGAGTGGTAATATCTAAATTTGCTTCGGCGAATTAAGTATGTGGAAATGAGGTCTGCTTCGGCGGGCCTTTTTTAATGCTTAAAATCATTATTTCTGGAGGCGTCTTTTAAGAATAACGCCCTGTTTATCCACACTATTTTAAGAGCTATGCTTTAGAGTGAGCTACACAAAAGAAGATATTGTGCAGCATGATAAAAACACGGTCCAAAATTATAACATATCTTACCCATATAGGCGCTTGGGCTTTAGCGTTTTGCATGTGGGTAATGATTTTGCCTGCCGCCGCCGCGCAAAATAGCCCCGCTTTGCGCGATCAAACGCGCCAAGATATTTTGCAGATTGCTGAAACAATCGAGTCGCAAAACCTTATCTCCTCATATGGTAATTACCTTCAAGCTACGCCTGCGGCTAACACCCCATTAGAAGAGGCCCTGCACATTTACCGCTTACATGCCGCCGAAGCATTAGAAACAGGCGATATGGAGCGCGTCACTTCATCTTTATCCGCGCTTAAAGCCTTGGCAAGTGAGCATTCAAATGAGCGTAACCTCAAATTTGCACAGATTTTAGAAAATTATATCGACTTATCAGCCCTTGAAATTACAGATCCAGATAAAGGCACGACGCTAGATATTTTACGCAACTTACAAAATGACACGGATTGGTACGTGCGTAATTTGGCCATGCTGCACGAAGCGCTCATACAAATGAATGCCAATAATTTGGATGTGGCGCTAAAGCTAGCTCAAGATGCAATAAAGCTTATTCCTCAGAGCACAGATTATTATGCGCGCGAGGCACGTTACGAAACCAATATTCTAATCAGTGTGTTGTACCTTTATTCTGCAAATTTAGAGCTCGCCACGCCCGCAATGCTCGATTACATACAAAATGGTATTTCTCTTGGACGCCGTACTGATGGCCTCACTGTTTTAAACAATCTAAATTTTGCCTTGCAGAAATGGCGTGAATTTGAGCTTTCTGGCTTCTCCGTCACCGCCG
>JALZUP010000444.1 GCA_023301505.1 Robiginitomaculum sp. | reverse complement strand
AGCGCAGCGCAGAAAAGGCTCCAAATAACGTGAGAAAAAACGCTCCATTACTAGGCCTCCTCGATTATTTTTATACCTCAAGGCGTAAACAGCCCAACAATAAGCTTCGGTGAGCATTAATCTTTAGCTTGCTAATTATTAAAGAAAATCAGAAGTTAAAGCCCTGCGCCATGGACGCACTTTCTTTACCTAAATCTGACTAATGGAGAACTTTGGCCGCTCCTCTTAGCTCAGTTCAATCCTTCGTTTGCAAAACATTCAACACCTAGCTAACCACTTAAAAATATGAACGACAACAAACCACTAAACACGACCCTGCAGTGGCAACCCATTCAACAAGAATTTATGCGTCGACTGCTAGACTTTCGAGACAGGCAGGGAGAGCTCATCCAAATATTAAAGATTGTCGAACAGTCGGGGTTAGTAACAGGCATGCATAAAGACCTATATGCCGAAGGAAAAGTAGCTCAGGAGGAGATCGACCCGTTTACCTTCATTGTTAACTTTAACCCGAAGATCACGGATCAGAAGAGAACCGAACTGTGGCAGTTTATTAAAGAACGATGGAACCTAAAGTCTAACGTTCCATCCCATCTCGTTTGCTTACATCGACCCAATAACCAGAAAAGCTGGACCTTAAATTTAAAATATAAAAAGAATGGAGCTGACATCCCCCCTCTATGGGACTTATTCGAAAATGTGCTCGATCATGGTATTGAGGGCTTAGACACTAAGACGTTTGATCGATGCTTAGAAATTAAGCATTTTGGTATCGTTAATCTAACGATGGGACTCCACTGGATAGCCCCTACCAGTTATCCGTGCTGTGATGATGAAAATCTAGGCCGAGCTAAGTCCCTAGGTATTCAAAAAGACCCTCAATGTGCTTCTAGTTATAAAGTATGGGTAGAGGGCTTAAAGGCAAAAGGGGTGACCAACTTCTTACAATTCTCAGAAAATGTCTCTCGTAAGGGTCCCCGTAACCACTTCTTTATTCGGACAAAAAAGCACTTTTTCGATAGTGGGCGTGCCGCTGTAGGTTGGAGTGATTTTGACCTTTCACAAGTGGGTGATAAAGAGCAGACATTAATCAAGCTGCATAAGCACTACGGTTATACCGATAAAACCAAAACTAACGAAGTAGAAAAATATTTATCGATTGAAAAGGGCGACGTCGTTATTCTAGTGGTAGATAAAGATCATACCAATGAGTTCCGTATTGGTGTAGCGGCTACACCTCGTTTCTATGATGAAGGTGTAAAAGCAATCGATAGACCTAACTACATTGACCTAGAATTCCCATGGGATGGTGATGTCACCGTTAGGAACAAAGCTGATTTTTCCTTAGATCTCAAAAATGTGATTAACCGTAGAGGCGGAACACTTGGAAGCTTAGAGAAGTTTTCCAATGAGGTCGAATCTTATATTCAAACTTTAAATGATAATCCACTCCAATGGCAGCCAATTCATCTGGAATTAGCGCAACGCCTAAGAGGTTATCGTGACCAGCAAGGCGAGTTAATCCAAATGCTTAAGGACATGGAACAAGCTGGGCTCCTGATCACGAAATATAAAGATCAAGATGAGGACAGAAACGTCCTAGATCTCAATGAGATAGACCCCTTCACCTTCATTGGTAACTTTAACCGAGATATTACAGCAAACAAGAAAACGGAACTTTGGGAATTTATCAAAAAGAAATGGAACCTAGAAGCAGAGGCTCCGACAGATTTCACTGCGATCCCAATCTTGAACAATCAGAGCAGCTGGTTCTTTGGGTATAAATATAAGAGAACCGGCGCTGACATTCCCTTACTGTGGGAGCTCTTCGAGAACGTGTTAGACCATGGCTTCGCAGGCCTTGACGTCGAACTGTTCGACCGCTGCCTGAACATTAAGCAGGTAGGGATCTCTAATTTAACGATGGGGCTCTTTTGGGTAGATCCTCAGGATTTCCTCGCCTGTGATAAAAAGAATCTAGATCGTGCCAAATCCTTAGGAGTGACGACTAAGCCTGATAGTGGGTCATCCTACAAGATTTGGGTAGAAGCGTTGCAGGCAAAAGGGGTTACTAACTTTGTGAAATTCTCTGGAGATGCCTACATTGGAGGGGTAAATCCGCTATCGCTAGCGTCCCCTTTCGATGCTTTCTTCACCTTAGATAACTATGACTACTTCCTAGATAGCTTTAAGGAAGTTATCGAAGCCGCTCAGGATGAGGTAAGTAATGTGTTGGACTACTCAACGACGAGTTACCGAAAAAAGGGAGCAGAGCACAGACTAAGATTAAATATTGGGATGCGGGCGGCTTTTAGTCTGCTCTCTAGATCCGCTGGAAATGTCATTCAGTGCTCACTACCTAAAGGTCACCCTCTGACAGAAGAGCGAAAAACATATGTGTTTAAGAGCCAACCTGAGGGAACACAGCGCGTGCTAGCAGAGTTCGCGGTGGAAGACTTTATCAAACATCGCGACGAGATCTGGGATACAATCCTAGAAACGATTAAGTCCACAGCAAGTATCTTCGAGAACTTCTCTAGCTCACCTTATAACAATTCGCATAATCAAACGCTATTGGATCTATTCCTGAAAGAGGACTCCAGAGAACAAATCCTCAGAGAAGGATTATTAGCAAACGAAGAAGATATGATAGAGCCTGATGAAGTAGAAAAAGTCCCCTCTAAACCTTTTACAAAGAAGGACGCCCTTAAAGACCTGTTCATGGATGAGAAGCAATTGGATACTATCATTAGGCAACTAGACCGGAAGAAGAATATTATTCTAGAAGGTGCGCCGGGCGTAGGAAAGACCTTTGTAGCGAAGCGAATCGCAATGCTTTATCAGGGGAATACAAGAAACGATACGATTGATAGTGTCCAGTTCCACCAGTCCTACGCTTATGAGGACTTTATCCAAGGGCTCCGCCCTAATATAGAGACGGGTGGATTTACGATCCAGAACGGGACCTTTTACAACCTCGCCAAACGTGCGCAAGCTGATAAGGATAACCCTTACTTCCTAATCATCGATGAAATTAACCGAGGGAATCTCAGCAAGATCTTTGGAGAACTTATGATGTTGATTGAGTCAGATAAGCGAGGGCGCAAACACTCCCTGACGCTCACTTACTCTAACAATGGATCAGAAGCCTTCCACGTGCCCAAGAACCTCTATCTAATAGGCACCATGAATACGGCTGACAAATCACTCGCCGTAGTGGACTTTGCCCTCAGGAGGAGGTTTGCTTTCATCAAACTGCTCCCAGGCTTCAACTCCCCAGCTTATAAGACTTTCCTTCAGGAGAAAAATGTCAGCGTAGAGTTGATCGATAAAATTAAGGCTGGCATGGCAAAGGTAAACGAGGAAATCACAAATGAAGACCTAGCCCTCGGTAGTGGATACGAGATTGGGCACAGCTTCTTCACCCCAGTTAAGGAGCTCGCTGATGGCGCGGAGAAGGATTGGTATGAAGATATAGTGGAATATGAAATCAAACCACTCCTCCACGAATACTTCGTAGATCACCCCGAGAAGGCTAAGCAACTTATTAAAGGTCTGAAGCATTGAGCCCAGCCATTCCAGTTCAGAACCTCTATTATCTGCTGGCCTATGCCTGGAGTGAAAAGCTTATGGAAAGCGAGCTAGAGGAGGTCAACGAGGTCAACTGCCCTGACCTCGCCACATTCTTTGCCCACGTATTATCGCAAAGGCTCAAGACAATCTTGTCGCGCGGATTAGATCGCTCCTACATCTACCATGAGGAGCTGACCTCCCAACCTAAGGGTAGGATAGACTTTGCCGCCAGCGCTAAGAGGCAGACATGGGTAACTGGCAAAATGCACTGTGGTTATTCTGAGCTCTCTCATGATGTGCCGCATAATCGAATCATTAAGGCTACGCTGCGGCTACTCTACCGTGAGGCTAAGGTGAAGCTTGAGGTGAAACGCACCCTACACGATCAATTAAAGCTCTTCTCAGAAGTGAGAGATATTCGCGTCACCCCACGCAGCTTCCAGAGGATTCAACTACACCGTAATAATCGCGAGTATAAATTCATCCTACATATCTGCGAGCTCATCCATGCATCCTTACTCCCAGAGCATGACTCAGAAGGTCGTCGTAAATTCAGAAGAATAGAAGAAAACCACAAGGTTATGCCAAACATCTTCGAGAAATTCGTCCTAGAGTTCGCTAGGCGCCACCTACAGGAAGCAAAGTCTACAGGGGAAAGAATCTATTGGTTAGCTGATTACCATAAGGCAAGTAGTGCAAGCCTCATGCCAACGATGAACACAGATGTCACCATCGAGTGGAAGAGTGGTCGAAAACTAATACTAGACTGTAAATACTATAAAGAAGCCTTCACCAGTAGAAGTTACAACGAAGATGACGACGCCGTCCAGAGGTTCAAAACAAACAACCTCTACCAAATCTTCGCCTACATCGCCAATAAACGTCCCGAACCCGGCTGGGAAAAAGTAGAAGGCATGCTCCTCTACCCAACAACCCGAAAAAATTTCAGCGAGAGTATGACTCTGCAAGGTGGCAACCACCTACAGATCTGTTCCATAAACCTAAGCCAGGATTGGGAAGGTATAGAACAAGAACTTCAGGCAATTCTTAATCAAGAGATTTAGAGCTCAATTAGCAATTTAACAGTTATCACATTATCCAAAACTAGATAATACTTCGAAAGTGAGATGCTTTTACAACTAAAATTCACCTCCCCCTGACGACAAACTATTACGGCGCTACGGTGCTACTGCGCGGGAGTAACGGAAGAACACACGTTGCCCTTTCTTTAGCATGACTGTTGCCTCTACTGGAAACTCGACACTAAAGAGCACTCCT
>JALZUP010000443.1 GCA_023301505.1 Robiginitomaculum sp. | reverse complement strand
CTGCAAATGCGGATGTCTGAAGGGTGAATCGTGCCCGTGCGATTGCAAATACGCCAAGAGCCGGATATCCTTATCATCAAACTCTTCTTTGAATTTACCGTAACTAACTCTTGCTGTGTTTGCCACCATGAGATCGTCTCCCATTACTTCTAGTAGTTCTACTTTCATACTCACTCCTTAAGATCTTCTGGGAAAATTTGGAATAACTCAGCGGCAGCGGCTTTGCATTGCTCTCTGATTCGCTGTATTTTTTCTTCCAAAGCAATAATCTGATCATCTCTCGGGTCTGGTGATTGAATTTGTTGCCACGCAGCCGCCTCAGCCTCGTCGCTAACGTAACTCAAACTACCCCAACCACTAACAGAATAACTAATTAGTTGAGCGAACTGCTCATGATCCTCTCTAGGAAGATTAGCAATAGCTAAATCGTTTAAATCTAGGCCACCCTTCTCCAACAAATACTCTACTACTTTGTTTCCTACAAATCGGTTATTAACAATTGGTTGTAACGGGAATCGCATACTTAATCCTTAAAAGGGTTTACAAACTTAGGTTTTGAATAAATCGTGGCGTCGATCACTTCGCCTTCTTCTACTTTGAGGAAAAAAGACTCCGAAATCCTGTTCTTAGTCATGATTCCCGCTGTTTCTGTAGTGTAACAATCAACCCTGTACCTGTTTAGGTATACATTGGAAATAATCCGAAAGTCGAACGTCTTATCTTCTAACCATTTATCAATTAGTTCCATTGCCTGCTCCTAAAATAGTGTCGTGGATTTTCTGTAGTCTTACTCTCTCAGCCTGTTCCTCGATCCATCTTAGCGATTTTCGCCTAATACCGTAAGGGAACCTGACCTCCCCTTTGTCCCAGATTTGGAGCCAATTAACATTATCCGGATGCCTGTAACACGTTGCCGTGCTCGAAGCCTCCATGTATTGTACTGCAAGATCTTCGTCGAAAGCGTTAGGCTGCAAAACACCTAATAACATAGCAACTATACTAATCAAAGATAATCCGCCACTGATCCCAGTAAGTGCTATCGGCCACTCCTTATCTGGCAATCGCTTCATCGCGGAAACACCACAAGGTAACAAAATCAAAGGAATGAGCACTAAAAACTCATACCAAAATACGCCTTCATAATCCATTTTTACTCTCCTAGTAGTTCTAAAATACGCTTATTTCGTCTGGTTGCTTCCTCGTCAGTTCCTTCATGGATTCTTTTTTGGTACGCCTTAATTGCTTGGCGTCGAGTCGCTTGCTGGAACAGTATTGAACCATCAGTATCTGTGATTTCCATCTTATTGCCCTTTACATTGATCTGACTTAACGCGACATTGTCTGAGGAAACTATTTGAGAGCAGAGGGCATCGTCACTGGCATTTGGTTGGAGCACACAGACCACAGCAAACACTCCGAAATAACCTATTGGCATTGAGACTGCTAGAGTTTTAAGGATGTCAGACATTTTAACATCGGCAGCCCAGAACCTAAAAGGTAAGGACGTGATCCCTATTAAGGCACCCGCCATACTACCCGATATACATACCTCCGCCCATTCAAAAAGCAGTAAGTCCATTTTATTCTCCTAATTTCGATTTGAGATTATTTTCAACGATAGACAGTAGTTCTTCTTCTTTGTTGTCTTCTTTTACTTCATTGTGCTGGTTAATCAGTTCGAAGATTGCTGCTTTAGTTCTTCGCCGAATCCTCAACGGGAACTCATGCCCTCCGTAATTCATACCTACTTTGAAGTCTATCAGCCTACCTGAAACAAAATCACCGTCAATTTTGTTGGTTCCCGAAAACTCGGCGTCGTTTAGTTGAATATTGACCAACTCAGAGGATCTAATCAGTTTCTCACAGATAACGTCGTCCGCACTATTAGAAAGTAAGTATGCTCCAAATAAGTTGGCCGCTACAATACCTAAAACTGCTCCCACACCCATGATTCGTGTCTCCGCTGGGCCTCCGGGGCGAATATTTAACATATATGAGAAAAATATTCCCGAAACTCCTCCGATAAAGAATCCTGACGCCGAGCAAAATAGTAGTCCAAATACTACTTCTACCACACTAATACCTATCAAATCCATTAGTTCACTCCTTTGCCGAGGCTTGTTTCAATTACTTCTAAAATCTTAGCGTTTTTGGTTGCTTGATCTGTGGTTTCTTTGGCGTTCTCGATATTTTTAAGTGCTTGGATACTTCGGCGGCGGATCGCTCTCTCAAAAAAGACCTCGCCTCCGTACTTAACTTCAATGTAGTTCCCGTCTATCTCAGTCTCTAGAAGTTCAGGGTTCGCCGCTACAATGAACGTCCGACAACGAGCATCATCGGGTGCGTTTTGGTCTACGACCAATATCATAAGAAACAAAAATGCTGCGAAGACTAATCCGCCCAGCCCCCCACCTAACATAGCACTCTTAACGCTGTGAGGGTATCCCGTAATAACTGAGACGCTAAGTATAAACCCGAAGAGTCCGAAAATGCAGGAAATTCCAATCACTTCTAAGTAGTTAATTCCGAATAAGTCCATAATTACTCTCCTTAAACTTTAGTTTTAATGAAATTCATCATGATATCTTGCGAATTACTGGCAATGTCGTTGAACATTTCGGGATTTAGATAATAAATTCCCCCAGAAGCCGCAGCAAAGGCCGCAAAACGCCAACGCTTAGCCGCGAACTTAGTAACTCCCCAACTTGCTTTACCAATGTTCTTAGTTACCTCAAAAGGTACGCCGAGAACACTTAGAACAGAGTTATTTACTACGCCTTTGACTGCTTGGATCTTAGTCTTGGGCGTTTCTACGAAGCACGAAGGCCTGTAACTGCTCCCGTTCTTCTCTGTCAATAAGTCGATAGCCCCATCATCGTTCTTCACATCAAAAAACTCGCCTTCAACAGTCTCAAAAACCATGTATCGGCCTTCGTAATGGTAGCCAATTCGCTTAATCTTTTGAGACATAATGAAATCAAAGGCTTGTTCTTTTTTACTCATAGTTTCTTCCTTAATAGGTTGTTTAGGGGTTGTCTTAGTGGTTGGTCGTTCGTGTAGGGCCAATGCTCGCATTCGTTTCCGAAATTCCCCATAACTTACGCAATCATAGTTCGCAAAATCACAATCAGGTGCAATAAGTGCGAACATTCGACCAGTGAATCCTAGTCGCCTCACTTGCCCTTCCGACCGCCCTTGAGCATCTATGTGATCGACCTCATTACCTTGCGGGCTTTTACCTGTTTCAATGGACTCAATATTGAATACGGGTAGACCATATGCCGTGATCAGTCGAGCAATTTCCAATCGTTGCTCCTCAGTAACGTCTTTCATATAAAACTTCATTGTCTCTCCTTATAAAGTAGTGTTGTTTAAGTATTACCGTCGTCGCTAAGCACTTGTAACTGAAATAACTTTATGATCTTCATACTCCACGACATAGCCGTTGTGGAAGACCTCCATAACTCCGTCTTTCACGACACTGGCATTGATAAACGTTGTATTTAGTCCAGCAATGGTTTTAGTTCCTGCGTTGTCTATGTATCTATTTCCATGGATGTGGCCGAAGCAGTGGATGTCGGGCTCGATTTTCTCAACTCTTTTGTACAATGCTTTGCAACCAACTGGAATGAGTCTCTTCCTGTTCTCCATGTCTTCTGAAATATCCAACACCCCGTGAGGAGGGCCATGAGTGCATAAAATATCCACATCTTCGGGGATTTGTTGCCACTTTCTCCCAATCTTACTGCGAGCGACGTTGTAACTCCAAACTGTTCCAAAAGAAGGGGTAAAAGGTGATCCAAATATTCGAATCCCGGCTACTTCCACTTCATCGTGGATCAATAAATGGCTCAATTTATTGGCATCTTCCCTAGCCGCAGGCAGTCGCTCTAAGGCTGTTGAGTGATTACCGGGAACTAGTATTTTGTGCTTAATGGGCAGTTCTCCCCACCACGCTAAGAAAAAGAGTAACTCTACGTAGTTGTTATGTGCGGTCGGGTGATTGCTCTCGTCGCCGCAATGGATCACCATGTCAACTTCAGGGACTTTGAGTTGACGATGTCTCCCATGAGTGTCGCTAATAAACCAGATCTTCATGGTATATTCCTTTCTAAATTAAGTGTGATTAAACTACTAACCGTTAACCTTTTAAATAGTTAACCTTCTATTTCCAATCCGTGTCTTAATTTGGAGATTGCCGTTTCGTAAATGTCTGTGACTCTCGCAATACTGATTCCTAATTGTTCGCTGACTTGCCGGGCTGAGTTGTCTTCGCCTTCCATGCCAGTCATTAGCGAGATTACTTGTTGCTGAGTCTCGGACAATTGGGCTATTTCCTCATATAATCCGAAAGTCTCTTCTCGATAGCCGTCGTAGTCCTCATCTAATTGACTGTGATTACTGTTGTACTGCTGGCTCTCTACGATTAACTTTCCTTGAGCATTCTTCAATGACCACGATAAGTATGTCGAGAACTTCAGTCCTTTGTTGAGATTAAATCGCTCAATGCAATTCAGCAAAGACCACTGGAACCTTCCAAATAGTTCTTCTGAGTCTACTTGGTGCCTTCCGATAGCCTTGTTTCTCATCGCGACTAACAGTGGTTGGTTCTTTTCGGCTATGATTTCGCGAACCTCCAAGCACAACAAATAAGTATCCCAGCAACCGTTGTAATTACCTTTATCTCTCTGCTGACTGGCAATTGACTTCAAGTAACTCAATCTAGAAAACAAGTAGGTCTCTTGGTCGGTGGTTAATGTTTTGCCGTATTCTTGTGGTATTTGCGGCGTATCCTCTACGTCAAAATACCTCAGATCCAACTGCTGGATCTTGTTAAGGAAGACGTTTTTCTCAATTTCCTTGGCCTTAGCCTCCGATAATCTGTATTTGCGAATAACTAAATGTAGTGGGTAGTTTTGCAGGTCGAAGAACACGTCAGTCTCATCGACATTAGGATCAACTACTGCTCTGGAGATAGTGTTAAGTGCTCTTCCAGTGACTTCGCTAATAATAGGAATAGGTCGCTTACATTTAGCCTTCAGTAGGCGGTCGTGTACATACAAAACGCTTGTTTTTTGACTGTCGCTCAAAGGCTGATGCTTCCACGTCTGCTCGATCTCTAGTTTGTTCTTTCGCTGAAAGTGGGCAAAATCCTCGTCAGTGATTACGATCCGGTCTTTAAACCTAACGACTAATCCTCTCTTTCGCCAACGCTCCAATGTCTTTCCGCTAACTTCGTGAAATTCACAAAACTCGTCAATGGTGCGGTAATTTATTAACTCAGGAGGCTCCTTCTTGTCTCGCTCTAAGATCTTCTCAGATAGGATTTCTAATACTTCTGTGCCAGTCAATGGTCCATTACATGGGATTTCTCGCTTATTTAGAAACTCTTGTGTGTATTTTTTTCTCGCATCAATGCTTTTAAGCAACTCAATCATGTGTCTTCCTAGTCTTGTTGTAAATTCGAATAGCACTCTCGACATCAAGTTCCGCGTCATCAGGGCCTTTCCACGAATTTGCCGAAAGTGTTCGATGTATTTCCTCTTCTAGATTGTCTAGTTTGTGGCCTGTGAAAAGAAGTAGGAGTAGTGCATTGGGGTCGACGCAATCAAAAGTGCCAACTGACTCAACTTTCGGCTCATCCGGCAACTC
>JALZUP010000442.1 GCA_023301505.1 Robiginitomaculum sp. | reverse complement strand
TAAAGCCACCGAAGAGCCTTGCTGCTCAAACTCCTTGAAGAACTTTTCGATTAAAATTTTTGGATTTTCTTGTGCACTTAAATTTGCCATAAAGACAATAGAAAAAAATATGCATTGAATTACTACTTTCATTTCTCATGTTTTTGTTAGAATGCAAAATAGTAATATTCTACTCCCTAAGAAAATTTTCATCTCCAAATATAAGATTGAGTAGGGCCATATAATCGGATACTTTTTTTCGGTTGTAATTCGTTTTTCATCAATTGGATCTGCGTTAAGTATGATAAAATCAACTTCATTATTATCAAATAATTCTAATAAATCCATAATTTTGAACTCCCGAATACATGACTTACAATAACTAGTTCAAAGACTAAATATTACTGGTTTTTGCTCATCATTCTTATTTGAAATTATCTTTTTGAGCTCATGTTCATCTACAGGTATTAGATCAATACTCTCCAATTCAATATCGTTAATATTTAATTCTTTAATCTCGTTAGACTCAAAATCTGTATCTAGTGATATTAAATCAAACTTAAACGTTAAAAACGTTACAGCCGCAACAATTACTATAATTGAAAATACAGTTAGCAGAAAATAATTTATGATTATTATCATATTTTTTCAATTGTGATACAGTTAACGAATCAGTGACTAGTGGCGGACATGGCGATAGCTTATCTGACATCATCATCACGTGTTCATTTCCTTTGACCTATATCTATTACGAACTAGGCATTAATCAAATATAGTTTATCAAAAGAAATGTAAGCTTAAAAATCAATCGATTGCCTCAGCATCCTTACAACCTAGTCTGACTCTAACACCCACACTATAAGACATGGTTCGGACATTGTCAGAGACAAAAAAATCAGAGTTTATATCTTCATCAAGATCCAAATAAGTTAAGGAGCCTATCCAGTCGTGGTTAACTCTCAAATCAATATCTACAATATCTGATACTGAAATCAAAGTTCCTATTCCGAGACCATAAATGTGCGAAAATTTTCTATTAATATTATCTCTATTTGATGCACTTCCCACATCGCCATTAGAGTCAATATCATTATTTAAACTAAAAATATGATTTGCAGTGGAATGCCTAAATCCTCCTGAAAACTCGCCGTAAGGTTTTATAATCCAACTCTCAAATATAGCTACACGCAGTGTAAATTGTAAGTCTGTAAAAGTATTAGTCATTCGAGCATTGCCTATTTCAATATCAGGTTCGGGTACTCTGACATCTACTCGATCACTATGAGATATTCCAAAATCAAATCCCAGGACTAAAGTTTAAAAATTTATTTCTGATACCCAAATAATTTATATCGGTAAAAAGTCCATGGTGTGTCCCATAACGAATATCATTTAGAATATCTGTTGCTGGACTAAGGGTATACCCAGCCCCAAATCCCCAATTGTTTTCCGCATTTTGTGCATTCAATAAACTAAAAAAGTATAATGAAAAAATGATAAATAAAGTAATGACTTGTTTCATGATCGTAGGTTTTCCAAGTGAGTAATAGTCTGAACATAAAGAATAATCTAGACACTTACACCACTTTTAACCAAACGGTAAAAGACATTAACTAAATTTAAGAAATTTTACTTTGTTATTTTTGAGCCTAAAGACGTACGTTTAAATGTATGTGGCGGACGCAATGAGAGTAAGTCTGACATCTTACCACTTGAGTCTGTATCTAAACTGGCTTAAGATAATGATGTCCGCCACCTAGACACCCATGCTTAAAGTTACAATATCTTATTGGTTGAAACATGAGGTGTTCTGTAACCCCTTCTGTACTTAAAATTCCAAGTGTGCGAGTACACTGATTCTGTAGATGTTTGTATCAGGCATAAACTCATGCAATCTTAAATTTTGAAATAATTTTGGCTTGAATTTTGGAAAACCCTTCATTTCAGGTTCAATTACTTGCAGGTTTCTTAGTCCCTCACTCTTCGAGACCTTTCCTTATTCTTACATGTATTATGATATGAAATTCATTGGTTATAACTTAGTTTCTTCGGGAGGCAGTTTGTCAACGGCCTGTGATGTTACCCACTGCTATATTCTATTTCCAATCGTTCTAATTTGCCAATTTAGTCTTCGTTTGTCAAATCGGCTCATATATGTTAATGTACTTGTAAAAATTACTGGTGTGTTTATTCCTATCTGATCAACAGTATTGATGATGCTTTCAGATATTTTCTCTTTTAAGATGTCAACACCATACCTATCATCAAACAGGAAATCATATCCAAACCAAACGTTCGAAAGTTTTCCATTCTCTTGTGTACTCTTATTAATTCCAAAAAAATTAGAAGCGCCGCTGTTGCATACTATAATAATTTCAGGCTTCAATTTTGCAATTATACTGTGACTATGTCTAAGTTGATCAACAATGAAATCTATGTCATTTTTGACGAATAAGTTTATTTTCTTCTGATCTGTTTCTCTAAATTGGAAGAGGTCAATATACGTCCAATCATTTTCATACTTTGTCTCTTGCACAAGATCTACAAACCCTTTGTAATGCTTTGCATAATCCGTAACAGCTTTATCTATATCATAAAGATAAGACTCTGTTTTAGCATCTGACATAAATGATGGATTTATCCCAACAAATAGAGCTTTTCCTTCTTTAAATTTGGAAGCCACAAAACCACGTTCAATAATTTCCTGTAAATCTTGATGACTTGATTTATATTTAAACAAATCACTTAGCTTCGCGTAGGTTTTATCATCGAATATTGAATAACTCATTGTTGTTGTTGTTTTTAAATATCGGAAATCTTGTAAGCCTATCAGCCATATCTCAAAGTAACGGGGAGATACAGACTAACATATAGTGCTCTATGCAAACATTCATTTTAGTCACATTAACATCCCATTCTTAAAGCAATTACCTTCTTCTGCTAATCCCCTTATTTTGAATTTTAGTAATTCTTTAAAGCTTATACTTCTTTCGATTCCGATAATTAATTCCTGAACTGTTATTAGAATTATTTTCACCGTTCTGCCTTCATTAAACGTCTGAACTGCTGTTTCACTATAGCCACTAAAACTTATAAAAACCCCTCTTGTGAATCCTGATTTTGTAGAAACTTTTTCATTAAACACAACCAAATCCACCTTTGCTGACTTGTTATAAGTCCATTTTGCTTCAAGTAAATAGATTTCGTTTTCAAATTCAAAGCTTCCGTCTATTTGTTCTCCAACAATCTTGAAACTTGCTCTCGGGTTTAAATTATTCATTAGAAAAAACTGATATAGAAATTTCTCGAATTCATACCCTCTTTTCTGCGGATTGCTAGTATTTAGAACTGATTCTAGATTCTTTTTCGCTTTATCAAAATCAAATATTTTTCCTTTCTTTTTAGAGACCTCCTTTTTCGATTTAGCTTTCACAGATTTGCCTAGTAGATTATAAGCAATTTGTAGTGATTTATTGAAGTCCTTTTTCTCTTCTGTCTTGACTCCTAGATGTTCTTTTTTGTATCTAAGCAGTTCCATTAGTAACTTTCCAACCAATCTTTTCTCTGTATCTCTAAAGATGTGTCGTAGAAGTTTTGCTTTTGATTCGTATTCATATTTTTTGTAAACATCGATTCCTATAGTTTCATAGACAAACTCTTGAAAAGTATTGTTGGA
>JALZUP010000441.1 GCA_023301505.1 Robiginitomaculum sp. | reverse complement strand
CGGGGAGAATGAGGCCACGGTGCCACTGTACGCTACGCATTCTGAGGCAGATGCAGATATGGCGCTATCCCCGGGTGATCATTACCAGCTGGCGAATGATCGAGTGGTGTACATGCAGAAGTGAATTTTAACAAAATAAAGCGAATGAGAAATATGAATAGAGTAGTGATGGCGCTGGCGATGCTGGTGATGGCGTGGGGTGATTCAGTGTATCAGAGTTCGATCTTTACCTATCCAGATCTGGCGACTGCTACGGCTGAGGTGGGTGACCTGCCTAGTGGAGCAGTGGTCCAGGTGGCTAATGGTGGGTTGTACCACGTGGAGGGCGGGGCGTTAGTGGCTACGGCTAGTGGTGATATGGCGGAGGGGTATGATGATACAGCGATTACTGGACGCGTAGAGACGTTGGAGAATGCGCCTGATGCGGATACTGTTTATGATGATTCTGTGATTTCTGGGCGGGTGGCTGTGTTGGAGAGTGCTCCAGATAATGATACGATTTATGATGATACTGTGCTGACTGGACGGGTGGATACGCTGGAGAATACGCCAGATAACGATACGATTTATGATGATTCTGCGGTGATTGGGAGGCTAGATGTTTTAGAGGCTACTCCTGATACGGATACTGTTTATGATGATTCTTTGGTGATTGGGCGGTTAGATGTGATCGAGGCTACTCCTGATAATGATACGATTTACGATGATGCGGCTATCACTGGTCGAGTGGAGACGTTGGAGAATACGCCTGATAACGATACTGTTTATGATGACTCTGCGATTACTGGACGGGTGGCGACGTTGGAGAACGCGCCAGCGGTGGCAGTGTATGATGATTCGCTATTGATTGGGAGGATTGCTTTGATTGAGGCGGGTGTTGATAATGATACTGTTTATGATGATACAGCGATTACTGGACGCGTAGAGACGTTGGAGAATACGCCTGATAATGATACGATTTATGATGATACCGCGCTTAGTGGGCGGGTGGAGACGTTGGAGAATGCGCCAGATAACGATACTATTTATGATGATTCTGCGGTAATTGGGAGGCTGGATGTGATCGAGGCTACTCCGGATAATGATACTGTTTATGATGATTCTGCGATTACTGGACGCGTTGAGACGTTGGAGGATACTCCAGATAACGATACTATTTATAATGATTCTGCGGTGATGGAGAGGTTAGATGGCTTGGCTAATGATTTAATCAATATTGATGAGACAATTTTACCTATGGATGGGGATAGGGTGTATTTAGATCCTATTCATGGGAGCGATGTAACGGCGAGTGTTAATAGTCCTATGCGCCCTTACAGGACATGGGAAGCGGCGGTTCTAGGAGCTACTGATAATTCCACAATAATATGCGCTCAAGGGGTGGTGGAGATTACGGGCGGTATAAATAGAGATCAAGTTTCTATTTACGGCCCGCAGACGGATTTCGTGAGGGGGGCTGGCTGGGATGGTTTTCTATTGGATGTGGAATCTCCAGCGATCAATGACGGGAGCAAGTTTATTATTGCAAATAGCATTACGGGGCAAAATATATTAAGGACAGGAACTAGGCACACGTATTTTAAAGCAAACCGCGTCCATTTAATTGATGAAGGGCTAGAAGATAATTCAAGTGAAGAATCAGTGAACCCTAACTCATCAGACGTTGTTTGCTTAATTTCGGGAACATCAGTCGAAGGGAGCGACATTATCGAAGTGGTTCTTGATATTGGACATTTATCAAGTGATCTACTAGGGAGCGCCTCGCCTACTCCTCAAGTTTTCGTAAACAGGACGGGGAGTAGTAATAACGAACTGATTATAAGTGGCTCAATAGGCTATTGCTCAAATATTAATTTTAGAAAAATAGGGGTATTTAGTGTTTCGCTTGACCTGTCAGTCCGCGGGGATATTATTAATGATTCTATTGGGTTTAAGGGTGGTTTATTAGGCGAGACATTACAGATAGCTCGTTCTGTTTATGACTACTTTCGATTACAGGTGGGGGGTAAAGTGTCTTCATTATGCGGTGTCGGGTGTGCGGTGATTAAAACTAATTTAGGTGAGTGGAGCGTGTCTGCTACTGGTGGCATCGAGTCATTAGACGATGAGCCTGCAATATGGGTAAGTGATAGTGAGATTAACAGCTTCGGTTCTTCTAAAACTTACATAAGAGCGCCTTTTGCTACTAGCGGTGGTTCACCATTGAGAATTGCTAACAATGACAGGGATGCCATTTACGATGGGATTCACTTTACGAGCTCAAGCTCAAGCTCTCTAATTTTCCCAGATTTATTACAAGGTGGAAATTCACCCTCGACTCATTTATTCAAAGAGTGTTCGACTGACCTTACGGCTAACGGGGGGTATTTATTATCAGGGGGAATAATCGATTTTGATTCGATGCAGAATGCCGCAGGATTCTCTAATGCGGAAATCTCTAATAATAATCTAAGTGGTTCAATCTCACTGATAGAGGGTTATTCTGCCTCATTCATTTCTCAATTTAACTATTAAAAACATGATTAAAAAAATTATATCAATATTACTATCGGTGTCGGGTTTTTCCTATGGGCAGTTCAAAGTGGGTGGTGGGCAGTCTAACTTTGAAGGAGCGGAGCGGATGATGCAAATCATGGCGAATGAGCTAGGGGAAAGTATCTGTACCACCTCTATGGGGGGGCAAAATATTAGGCAATGGGTAGCTAACGGGGCTAATGGAGGCTTTGAAAGAGGGCCGTTGTATTTAGCGCATTTTTTCGCAGGGGATGGGACTAGTTTAGTGGAAAGGCACGCAAGCGAAAATTCACTAGAGTTAAGCTCGATAGATGGGTTTTTCTGGGGGCAAGGGGAAGCGGGGGC
>JALZUP010000440.1 GCA_023301505.1 Robiginitomaculum sp. | reverse complement strand
TCGGCAAAGCCGCCGAGAAAAAGACCTTCACCCCAGCAGAAGCCCAAGCCTGCAGCATCGAAGCCATGCTAAACGGCGAAGAATGCGAAGCCTGCCAGTGAAAAGAATTTTGCCCGCATTCCATTGGCGTGGAATGCGGGCAACTAAAGAGACTCAAAGCAAATGCAAATCATCCCGTAGACGGCATTGGTTTAGCATGAGCAGAGGGTCAATCAACCACGAAAGTGACACCCCTACCTCAAATAAATAAACCAATGTTAAACACAAACGATAATACCACCGCCGTTGGTGGGCTAAGCCTGTTGGCTAGAACCAACAAAAATTGCGAGACCACAGCCATGACCGTGGCAGAGATGTTCTCTGCTCTAATTTCGAACTTAGCCATCGATAACAGAGCTACAATAAGCCAGCGCTATGGAGAGTTAACTAGCGCTCTGAATAAGAAATTCAGAGAGAGTGAATCAAAGACTGCCAACACTTTGCAGGTTGGGTCTTTTGGTCGAAAAACTGGAATCAAGAATATCTCTGATTTGGACATGCTGTTCATAATGCCTGCATCAAAGTGGGATGACTACAAGGACGGGAGTCAGCTTTTACTGCTTCAAGATGTGAAGGCAGCGATTCTCCTGCGATACCCAAAAACGACGGTTCGCGTAGACAGGCTTGTTGTCACTGTCACATACACGAATTTCCATATAGAGGTTCAACCAGTATTTGAGAACTCGGACGGTGATTTTAAATATCCAGACACAAAATCTGGGGGGGGATGGAAGATTACTAAACCGAAACCCGAGATGGAGGCAATCGCTGATCTCGACGCTGCCAAAAACTCAAATTTGAGAAGGTTGTGTAAAATGACCCGTGCGTGGAAAAATAAGCATGGGGTTGGTATCGGTGGACTTCTTATTGATACTTTGGCCTATAACTTTCTGAAATCAACGGAGGATTATGATTCGAGAAGTTACTTCTACTATGATTGGCTAGTAAGAGATTTCTTCAAATACCTTTCTGACTTGCCAGAGCAAGATTACTACGCTGCCCTAGGTAGCGGTCAACGAGTTTCCGTTAAAAGAAAATTTCAAACTAAGGCTAAAAAAGCTTATAAACTTTCGGTTGAAGCTATCGCTGCTGAGAAAACCAACGGCGTCCACACAAAATGGAAGAAGATTTTTGGACGTCCATTTCCAGCAAAGAAAGATTCAGCAGGCGGCGAAAATTCCCGAAAGTCTGCATCAGCATGGAGAAATACTGAGCAATTTATTGAGGACCTTTTCCCTGTTGATATTCGGTTCAATTTAAGAATTGATTGTGATGTTAGTCAGCGAGGCCATCGGACATTCCCTCTTCGTCAATTTCTCGAGAAGAGCTTGAAACTGCATCCTTCTAAGTCACTAAGTTTTAGAATTTCGTCCAACGACAATGATCTAAGTCACCCATACCAAATTTATTGGAAGATATTGAACCGGGGTGAACGTGCTCAGGCTCTTGATCAAATTCGAGGACAGATTGTAATTGGAGGACAAACTCGGAGTGAAACCACGACGTTTAAGGGTGCTCATTTGGTAGAATGCTTTATTGTTCACAATGGGGTGGTTGTGGCGAAAGATAGGATAAATGTCCCGATTCAATCATTATGAAAAAGGAGGACCTGATTTACCAAATCGCTACGTCAGCATACAACGCTGGATTTGGAGCGAAGAAGAGCTTTGCCAGCTTAGACATAGCGACCAAGGGGCCAAACGTAATCGGTTGGACCCTCATGACTTTAGGCATCTTTGGGCTCATCAACGAGTGGATTTCATCGAAGTATATTTCAGCAGCTACTCTTTGCATCGGCGCTCTTACTTACTACTTGTCAGTTCAGCGTCGAGATTTGAAGAAATGGGAGGCTTCAGGAGTAAAGCTAACGAAAATACGAGATGAGCTTGGAAGGCTCTATGTTGAGGTAAAAGGTTTGGAAGTTGATGGGGATTTTCAAACCCATGCTTCCAGGTTAAGCGATCTACAAGATAGAATTAACGATTCTTCAGTCACTCAGCAGGTAAACTTTAGTGGTTGGTTTGCTCACTTTAAATTTTTTGCTGAAGCGCAGATTAGGTGGATTGACGATGAGTTGAACTTCAAATTATTTAGGGATAAAATCCCAGCATCCTTGTCTTTGGCTATCTTAATTTCGTTTATGTCTATCGTTGTATGCAGAATCCTCGGCTGTAATTAATGGATCGGGGAACTTTTAAATTAGTTAGAAAGTTTTCCAACTCCTTATAGGAGTTGGTTTGTAGAGTTGGTCGTGAAGAGTTAGTCCTTTTTCTTCAATTAACTTGAATATTTCTTGGGGGTTTACAACGCTAGTCGTTTCGTCCCAGTCATTGGGGCGTAACCATCGTGGACCCGATTTCCAAGCAAGCTGCTTAGGAAATGAACCTCCAATATAGTAATTCGGTGAGTTGAGAGCGAGAAGAAACATTTCTGCTAGATCTGAGATTATTTCCCAATGAGAATATATAATTTGAAGTGTTTTTTGATGGTGCTCCCAGAACCAACTCCACCAGTCAGAAATTTCCAGATCGTTCAAAATATTTGCAACCTTAACCAGATCGTGAGGGGATACATTCTGAGTCGGCTCCATGTCGAGGCAGTGGAAAAACGCAGACATGGGCGATGACTGGGTCAGACATTCCGCTTTTAGCCCTCCCGTGGTTGGTAAACAAAGTTCTTTTGTTGTGAGTCCTATGCCTAAACGAGCCGTAATTTCTCCGGCGAGAAGTTGCCTCACTCTATCTTGCATTACAGTCGTCGGATTTTCCTGATACTTATTTTGGTTGAGTCCAGTTTGCACAGAAGCTCCCATTCCATGGGGAAATGGAATCGTACGGAAACGGCCAATCCTAAATCCATAATGATAGGCAAGAGCAACATGCCCCGCTTCGTGAAACGAGATCGCGGAATTTGTTCTAAGAATCTCTGGTTCTAAAGTGATTAAACGCTTCATTTCAGTCAAATCCTCTCCATGCGAGGGCTGATTGTCTGTCGGGAAACCAAAAAAGAGTTACGCGGCGATCTTTTTGGTTAGGTGAACCGCTTCTAACCGGTGAAATCACAGTTTTTATGCCGCATGATTTTGGGTAATCGAGTTTGAAAGTTCGAATCACGCTTAGAGCTCGATTTTTCGCAACTTCTTCATTGGTCTGGTTGTCGCTTGAGAGTTTGGGCTGTGTTTTGTCAGTCCGTGCTTCCAAAACAACAAAGCCTTTTTCCGGCAGAACTCCTGATTTCAGAAGGCCTTTGGCCCGGTCTTTTTCACTGCTACTTAAATCGGTTTCCCCCAAACCAAATGAAAATTCGGTGATCTTTACTGGGGTATTTCTAGCTGATTTTTTTTTAGTTGTTTTTGCGCATCTTCAACTTGCTTCAGGGCAGCTGTTAGCTGTGTTTCGGCTTCGATTCTAGATACACCCTCATCCCTAAATGTTTGAATTGCGGAACCTAGATTTTTGTTCGCACTTGCGATCTGAGCAAGTTTTACCTCCCTGTCGGTGAGCGCATTTGCGTAGTTTAGCACAGCTGTCCTATCACAAGGGTCGAGCAGTGAGAACGGATACAACCTGGAAAATGTCGTGTTTTTATGATTAATAACACTGTCTGATAGTGATGACTGAAGTTTAACAATCTTAGTTTTGAAGCTTGGTTTTAGATTAAGTAGTCCAAGAACGGATAGCTTATCGGCTGTGCCTGACAAACTGGTGTCGATCTCAGTCTCGACTAGCTCTAAGCCTTTGGCTGGATCTCGGGGCTTGGGTAGGATTCTTCCATCCTCGCATTTCACACAAGTTCCTAGCCATTGACAACAACTTGACATCCCAAGGCAAAATAAGCTTAAGAATATAATTTGAAGGCTCTTCCAGTAAATTCGAGGTTTTTGCATTTCTGAGGAGAAGGTTAATTCTCTCTGCCCTCAAGAAAAATATGCACAGAATCAAAGTATGCCAGGCATGAATGGCACGCTACAAAACCACGCCATTCATACTAGGAATGTTTTAAGAACCTAATTTTCCACCGAATTAGGAGCCTGGGGACGTTCTCTGGGAATAGGAGGAATTCCTGTTGATTCAATTGATTCGATCACGTGCTTGAATTCAATTAGATTCTGAGTGATCGTACCGTTAAGACTAGAGATATTAATCAAAAGTTTGTTCATGTTTGACATGTTAGGGTCATCGTTTGCTTCCCCAAAAATTGCTAAAGGATAATTTTGAGGGGAATCAACAATCGAAATTTTCTTGTCAATATGTTCAGACAAGAGGGTTCCGTATAATTTTGGATCTGAATTTTTTGAGATTTCTAACGCTATCTCTTTCTTCAGTTGGGTGAGCAATCTCTTCGTCTGTGTAATTAGGCCTTTCTTTACGTTAGCAACGTCACGTTGATGGTCGCTCATAGTTCTTCCCAAATCTGAAATCATTGAGGTCAGTGCGTTGTGCTGAGATTCGATCTTCTTAGCGAGGATGAGGTGGTCGCTATTTGATCTAAACTCCTCTTTGATCGTCTTATTTATTTGAAGTTTGCTCGAAAGATCTTCGACCACTGCAAGCGTGGTTGAGCTTTTTTTGAGCGTTTGACTGGCTTTCTCTGTAACGCCCTCAATTTGATTGCGCGCAACAACTCCACTACTTATCAAGTCTTGAAGAGTTCGGGTCAAAGACCGGTAGTCTCGTCTTCTGCCAACCTCAAAAATAACAAGGGTTACCGTAATTCCAAGCAGTCCAAGGAAGATTCCAAAGTAAGTTTGAATCATTTCTAACATAGTGCCCTTGTGATGTTCAGAAGCAAGCTGCCATCCAACACCATCAAGTCCTTTTCAGACAGCGCAAAAATAAAAATATGCCAGCAACTGTATTCGAACTAAGGTGTCAGAACTAAGGTGTCAAGAACTAAGGTGTCAGGCAACCAGTTTGACGGCGGTTGGGAAATTGGGTAGGAAGAGGCTGTGATGAAGGTAGCTGAGGAGAAAACGGAGCTGAGCGATTTGGAGAAGGCTGACTGCCTGACCG
>JALZUP010000439.1 GCA_023301505.1 Robiginitomaculum sp. | reverse complement strand
TGACATTTTTCAAATTATGCTCACGCGCGCCGCGAACTTTGATGAATTTATGTTCGGCCATTGGGCGCTCCGCGAAACGTAATAATCTGACAAAGTTGCGTGCTAGCGCAATTATGTGGTGTTATAAAGCGAGAAAACAAAAAGCGAGCTGCCTTTATGACATATTCATTATAAATTACGGTTAGCTGTATTTGTCTATCATTACAGATGACAAGCCCGTAATGGCCCGCTATGGCTTGATGGAAGAGATAGCTTGAGGGGGCTAGCATGACATTGCGTTTAACACTTTTGTGCATATCGTCGCTAATATTAGCGGGCTGCACGACTCTGGGTGATAAAAGCGCAGAGCCTATTGATATAGTCGAGCTGCCAGAGGCTGAAACAGTAGTAGAGCCAGAGACGCCGAAATATACGCCTTTGGTTTATGGCGCACAAAAGCCGCTTGTGTGTGATCGTCCTTTTTTGGCTGAAGGTGAATTAGCTGATCGTCCAAATATGCAAATCATGTGGGAGAATTATCTCTATGACCGCCCTGAAGGCATTTGGGGTGAGATAGGCGGGATGGTTGAGGTCAATGGTAATTTGCCGCTTGATCAGGGGCGCTGGACGAATGCTTGCACGGTACGCCTATCGCATATGTTTAATAAGGCGGGGCACAAAATTCCGCGGAATGGCAGAAAGACTGTAAGCGGGGCGAATAAAGACCAACATTATTACCGCGTGGCTGATATGGAAATATATCTCAAAGAGACATTTGGCGCGCCAGATATTGCGATTGAAGATGGCACGGGCAATAGCTTTGATCTGCCTATCACGCCGGGGGTTATCTTGATGGATTTCCCTAATGGATCTTATACAGGCCATGTCACAATCTGGAATGGGGCAGGGACTGTGGACGGCGTTAATATTGGCGGTTATCGCCTGCTATTTTGGGATTTGCCATGCTTTGTTCCTGAAGGGCGTGAGACGCCAGATAATGGGGCTTTGCCCGATGATGTGCCAGATAATGTGACGCTGTCTAGCTTAACGGATGAGTTGTCTCGGCGTCCCTCTTAGCTTGCCAATAAAGGCGAGATGTAAAAGGCAAGATGTAAAAGCGCTTTTAATAGGCCGCTTGTATCAAAGCCGGTTTTTGCGGCATATTTGCGGCAGGCAAGTAGCGAAAATGCCCATTTATATCTGTGTTAAATAGTAAATCATCCTCGACGGGGCCTTGGCCGACATTATGAATGACAAGCGGTGTGCCCCATTCGCTTTTCTTGTCGCTGATAATTCCAATATGGGGCAAGCGCCCACCGAGCCGCCAACTCACAATATCGCCGGGCTGATAATCTTCGGCGTTTTTCGTGACAGGCAAGTCTGCCCCTTGGCGCTTTAGATAGGCCTCTAGGTTCGGCACGCGGCGGTGATCAATATTTTTATCCGCGCCTTTTGCACCCCAAATTTTTGGATAAGCGCTAAAGCTAGCTTTCATGTCTTCATGGACGGATTTTTGAAAGTCAAAACCATAGGCATTACGAAAAGCGCGGATGACAAGATCGGTACATACGCCCGTATTATCGGCTACATCGCCGCCCGGATAATCAAGCTTCACATATTGTGGATCATAGAGCACATTAACAAATGTGCGTTCGCGCGCAGCTTCTACCGCAGCAATAGGCGTGCCAGCCATTAAAGGCGCGGCAAAGGCGGCGCTCATGGATGTCAGGGCTGCGGAGAATAAAATCTGTCTTAAAAAATGCATGATAAATATCTATGTAAGGCCCTAATCTTAATCAAGCGCTAAACACATAACGGATCATGTTTAAATCCATTAGGGGGGTTGCAATCGTATTTAATCTCTAAACATATTCTGAAAGGCTTGGTTCGATGACGATTATAAATATGGGACGCAAAGGAGTTTACGCAATTTCAATGGCCGTGGCCGTTGCTCTTCTTGCAGGGTGTGAAACAACGGCGCTTTCTAAGCCTGTGGCGTTTGATGTGACCGCTACACCTGATGCTGACTTCTCCCCCTATAAAACATATTATGTTCTTGAGGTTCCTCCCGGGGAAAATGAAGTGGCTCCGCCAAAGCCTTTCTCTCGCATTGTTGTGGAAGCCGCCGTTCGCGAGCAGTTTGGTACACGTAATTATAGAGAAACGGCGAATAAAGATGCCGCAGATGTCCATGTCGCCATACAGTTTTCTTTAGAAGATGAGACCGTTTATAAAGAAAAGACGGTCTATGATAGTCAGATTGCGACCTATTCTGGTGGTTATAGATCAGGCTACGGTAGCGGTTATGGTCGTGGATATAGCGGATATGGGAGCGGATATAGAGGCTATAGTTATGGCTATGGATATAGAGATTATTACGGCTATACATCAACTCCGCGCACCACGATTGTTGCCGAAAATTTCCGTCAAGGTAATATGCTGATTGATGTTATTGATCGCAAATCTAACGCCGTTGTCTGGGAGGCTCATGCAGCTGGCGAGGGCGAAACAGAAGCGGCTAAAATTGAAGCCCGCGTGAATGCTGTTGTGTCGCGTCTTTTTGAACAATATCCGCATGTTGCGCCGCCGCCTTTATCTATCGCGCCTTAGATTACCGAAATATTTAGGTAATTTTTCTGCGATATCCGACTATATAAGACAGAAAATTAAGTCATAATCGTTTCTAGATTTGAAGGGATGTTTATGAGCTGCAAAATTTTATCTTTTGGCGTTTGCATAGCGAGCATTAGCCTGCTTGCTGCTTGTAACTCTTCTGCGCAAATTACGCAGGAGAGTGCATCTAAAGGGGGAGCGCAGCAGATAGAGCAATCACCAGAACAATCATCAAAGCAAACCATCAGTGTGAAGGCCGATATTTGGGTCGATAATTGGTTTAATCTTTCAATCAATGGCCAGACCGTGCTGGAAGACAGTACGCCATTTAAGACCGAGCGCAGCTTTAATAGTGATAGCGGTATATTTGATATATCTGTGCCAGCCATTGTCGCTTTGGAGTTTCGGGACTTTTATGAAACCGATACTGGGCTAGAATATATTGGGTCATCTCGCCAACAAATAGGCGATGGCGGCGGGGCCGCGCAAATTATCAATATGAACACGGGCAAAACTCTTTTTGTGAGCGATGAGAGTTTGCGCTGCAAAGTCATTCACCGCGCACCGCTTGATAAGGCCTGTCAATTTGAACGCAATCCCGTGCTAGGCCAAGGCCTTTGCCACGCTGATATTACGCCGGAGCCAGAAGGCTGGATGGAGGCTGACTTTGACGATAGCGATTGGCACGCCCCGACGATCCACAGCGCCAATGCCGTACGGCCGCGCCAAGGTTATCGGGATATTGATTGGGATGAGGGCGTAAAATTGATATGGGGCCAAGATTTGGAAATCGACAATATTGTGCTGTGCCGCGCAGTAATAGACGGGTGATTGAAGGTTGATTGATTTAACCCGCTAAATTTTTGTAATCGCCTTATAGCTATCCACAGTTTTGCGCATTTTGCTTGCCCGCGCCACCTAGACAGCCCGCCGCAAAGGCCGCATGATAAAGGTTAATAAAGCCTCTTGATTTTAGAACAAAAATAGAACATAAGGGGCGTCAATGGAGCGTGCACGCGGTGAAACGTGCAAGCGGCGAAATATAGGTGCAGTATGGCGGGCTCAGTCAATAAAGTAATTCTCATCGGTAATGTGGGTAAAGATCCAGAGGTGCGAACCTTTGGCAATGGGGGCAAGGTTGCTAATTTTACCATTGCGACATCGGAGAGCTGGAAAGACCGCAATACGGGCGAGCGCAAAGAGAAAACGGATTGGCATAATATTGCTGTTTTCAATGAGGGCCTTGTCGGCATTGTCGAGCGCTATGTTAAAAAAGGCTCCAAGCTTTATATTGAAGGCGCGCTGAAAACGCGAAAATGGCAAGATAGAGACGGCAATGACCGCTATACGACGGAAGTTGTTTTGCAGGGTTTTAACGGCTCGCTGACCATGCTCGATAGCCGTGATGGCGGGAGCCGCGGTAATTATGGCGGGGGGTCGTCTGGAGGCTCATCTGGCGGCGGCTATAATCAAGATTCTGGCGGTTATGGAAATATGGATCAATCTGGCGGTGGGTCTTCTGGAGGAGGTCAACGCAGCGCCTCGGCTATGGACGGGCCAAAGCAAGATTTTGATCTTGATGATGACATTCCGTTTTAGGCTTATATTTTAGAAAAACCGCTCCATTTGAGCGGTTTTTTTGTGCAGTTTTGCTTATGGCTTTTCTTGCGGATTTTCTTACAGCTTTTTTGACAATCTCTTTGAGCGGGCATTGTTAGGCCTTAAATAAATAGCAGTTCTGCCATTTTCTTGCCCTATTGAGTCGTGATAGCATTCACAACGCAGTGATAATAAGGGGTTAGACCTATGGCATTTCAGACAGAGTTTGACAGCTCACTATCTGCGCCATCTGTTGAGCGCCCCGTTGAACGTCTTGTAGATTATCTGCCTAGAGCTATGACTTTATTGGCTAAGCTGTCGCGTGATCCACGTCATTACCAGATCGGCGTGCTCTCGGTGCTCATTATCCTTGGGACATTTTATTTCGCCTTTGACTTGGCGCTTTGGCATATTTGCGCCTGTGTCGGCAGCACTCTGGCCACGCAGGCCGTGGGGGATAAGCTGACGGGGCGACGCTTTGATCCACGCAGCCCGCTCATTTCTGCGCTCTCGCTTACGCTTTTGCTGCGCACAGGCTCGCTTTGGCTCTCCTTGGCGGCAGGAATTATTGCCATTGGCAGCAAATATGTCATTCGCTGGCGGGGCAAACATATCTTTAATCCAGCCAATATTGCGCTAGTGGCTTTGGCTTTGTTATTTGATGGGGCATGGGTCTCGCCGGGGCAATGGGGCGCCGCGCCGTGGCTAGCAATTGCTTTATTTGGAATAGGCGGAATCGTGACGAAAAAAGCCAGTCGCTGGGATGTGAGTCTGTCTTTTCTGGCCTTTTACGCCGCCCTCGTGACGGGCCGCGCGCTTTGGTTGGGCGATCCGCTCTCTATCCCGTTTCATCAATTGCAAAGCGGAGCCTTATTAGTCTTTGCCTTTTTCATGATCTCTGATCCCAAGACCACACCGAATGCCAGACCTGCGCGCCTTCTATATGCCGCGCTTGTTGCTGGGGTTGGATTTACAATTCAATTTGCATTTTACCAATCGGCTGGGGTGATTTTCGCCCTTGTGCTGACCGCGCCATTTGTTGCGTTCCTAGATTATCTATTTCCCGCGAGCCGTTATATCTGGCCCAGCTCAATCACTACCCGCACATATATCACCCCCCACACATAAACTTAAGCAGACATCATCTGCCCCATCGTCCAAAGGAGGACTTAACCATGCTAAATAAATTTAAAACCGCGCTGACAAGCGCTACGGCTCTAACCATTATAGCCGTCTCTGCGCCCGCCGCCGCCTTTTGCGGGTTTTATGTCGCCAAGGCTGATACGAATTTGTTTAATGAGAGCAGCAAAGTTGTGCTGGTGCGCGATGGGGACCGCACGGTCATTACGATGGCCAATGATTATCAAGGCGATCCGACAGAGTTTGCTATGGTCATTCCTGTGCCGACGGTCATTACCAAAAACCAAGTCCATATTAGTAAAACTAGCCTGCTAGACCATATTGATGCTTATACCGCCCCGCGCTTGGTGGAATATTTTGACAATGACCCATGTGCTCCGACAATACGAATTGAACGTATGCAAGCCTTTGGCTCTGTGTCATCAGCGCCAGTGATGCAAAAGAGCATGGAGGATTCAGCGGCAGAACTGGGCGTCACCATTGAGGAAAGTTTCTCTGTAGGCGAGTATGATATTCTTATTCTCTCGGCCCTAGAGTCGGACGGACTTCAAACATGGTTGACGCAAAATGATTACCGCATTCCTGACGGGGCTGGCAAAGTGCTGACTAGCTATATCAAGCAGGACATGAAATTCTTTGTTGCCAAGGTGAACTTAGAGGAAAAAGCCGCAATTGGCGGTGAGATGCTGCGCCCAATTGCTGTGGCCTATGAGTCCCCAAAGTTCATGTTGCCTATTCGTCTGGGCACAGTGAACTCTAAAGGTTCGCAGGACTTATTTGTCTATGCGCTGACGAAAAATGGCCGTGTTGAGACAACGAATTACCGCACGCAAAAAATCCCGAGCGGGCAAGAGCTGCCTGTTTATATTAAAGATGAATTCGATGAATTCTATCCTGATATGTATGCCGAGAGCGTACGTAAAGAGGATGGTAGCGGCGTTTTCATGGAATATGCATGGGATATGGGCTGGTGTGATCCTTGCGCGGCTGATCCGCTCTCTAGCGCCCAATTACGCGAGCTGGGCGTGTTTTGGCTAGATGATAATGGTAACGGGAAACAATCGCCCATTGGTCGCCGTATCATGCCGCAACAAGGGCAGAATGTTTATGTGACGCGCCTACATGTGCGCTATGATGCTGAGAGCTTCCCAGAAGATTTAAAGTTTCAGGAAACGGGCAATCGCGAGAACTTTCAAGGCCGTTATGTCATACGTCATGCCTATACGGGCGAGATGGAATGCGACGCCGCCGCGGAATATATGACCCGCGTGAATAAGCGCCAAGAGGCGGAAATTAAAACTCTTGCTAATCTAACAGGTTGGGAGACAAGCTATATTCGCAGCAAGATTAAAGAAAGCGGCAAAGGCGTGCCATTTACCGAGGCAGACACAAAGCCTGATGAGGGATGGTGGAATAAGTTGTGGCCAGAAAAAGAATAGGCTTTAGGCACTATTTAGGCAAAATATAAGCCCCGTCAGCAAGGCTGCAGGGCTTATATGTATCTGGGCTTATATCTATCTGGGCTTATATGTTTAAAGCTTTAGAACAGTGCGTGAATTATTTCACAAACTATTTCACAGTTGCGCAGGCAACACGTGCGCCAGCCCCGCCAATAGGCTGCGTGATTTGGTCATCTTCACTGGCATGAATGACAAGCGCGGAGCCATCTGCATCAAATAGGGCAGGCTGGGCCTCATTATCGCCATTAAATGATAGGCGCGGCGTGTTCACCGTCTGGCTTACATAGCCGCTTGCATCGGCAACAAGGTTGGGAAGGTCAGCATTGTCGGGGCCGTCAGTATGATTTAACCCATGTGACTTACCTTGAGTGTTGATATGTGATTTCGTATTTAGGAATTTCTCATCACTACAATCGCCAACAGCGTGGAAATGCATGCCATGCAAGCCTGGAGAAATATGTCCAGGATTGAGGATGATATGGGCCTTTACGTCATGTTCCATTTGCGTGATCGTCAATTGCCCGATTGTACTACGATCATTGGTAATGATGGCAGTCGTATAGACCTCACCTAGGGATGGACTGATTTCGCCAACATGAGTGCTAAGCTGATCAGCATGGTCTGCGCCATAATCTGCACCGTGAGTTCCGCCATATAGGCCGCCTGTACTGCTACATCCTGCAAGGGCCAAACCTGCTGCTGAGAGTGCGAGTGTTATTGCTCTAATTTTTTTCATTTTATATCCTCCTTGTTGGCCTGTTGTTAACATAGTAAAAT
>JALZUP010000438.1 GCA_023301505.1 Robiginitomaculum sp. | reverse complement strand
GCGGCTGCACTGGTGGATAGTAGTGCCATGTTCTGCCCTGCTCTTTATGTGCCCACTGATTTGTATAGCTCACGAATCACCAGACGTACAGGACTGCCCAACGTAGACACGGGTGTACATGCAAGCAATACAGGCTCAAAGGCTGTTACAGCAACGTTTCAATATTCAGGTGTGCAAAGTGGTGGCCGTACTATTCTGCACCGACTGGACAGCGTTGTACATGCTCAGACGTACGTGTTCGCCGCTGTTCAATCTGGACAGCGTTGTACAGGTGCTTGCATGACCGCTTTTTATAGTCGGGAAATTGCCCAAGTGGTGCCGGTTCCTGCTTGTAGCCGAGTTATGGAGTGTTGGGAAGCTTTCTTGCTGATCGCGTCGAAAGTCCCGTGTAGCGTAAATTTCGCCCAGAAGGACCCGCAACGTTGTTCAGCCTGCAAACTATCCGACCACCTAGCGATTACAGGCACGTTGATTATCTGGCATGTGGTCTTTTGCAACTTTGAGGACTAACGATTCCGTCGTCGTCGCCGTTAGTAATTTTTGGATATGTTGCGCACGTTTCGTAGCGGAGAATGACTAAAGGATCTGGCAGTTTTGGCGTCCCAGTACCTACTCATGCGTCAAAGGTACTGGGAGCGTTCTACCTGCAAACTAGGGGGGTTTGATAGTCGCAGGCTCTCAGGGATCAAACCAACTCAAATTTAGCCGGTATTTCGGTATACAGAACAGGCCGTCCAGTACTGCCCAGTTGTACAGATTGTGGACGTACAGGCGCTACAGTGTCAGCCATTTAACAGGTGTTGCCCATGCAGGGCGTGTAATGGCTAATAGGTACATCAAGTGTGTGGCTTCTGCCCTCGATAACTTAGGCTGCTTGTACATGATCCATGTCCCTGTACAGTCGTGTGCGGGTGACTTCTGCCAGCTCAAAATTGCTCAGGGCGTGGGCTGCTTGCATGTCGCCTTCCAGTGCGCGGGTTTTCAGGTTCAGCAGCAATTGACGCCGTTGGGTTTTCGTCATCTTTACAGACTCACCGCGTGGTTTGTCGCTCATGACTTTAGCCTCACATTAGGTTATGTATTGTTACAATATAACATATTTAGCAATAGCAAACAGGCCGTAGTGGGGCAGGGCAGTGGGCTTTTACCCTTAGCAGATAACAGTATTTCACAGGGTTAAAGCGTAACAAAACGTGAGGCTTCGGCGGGGCTGCTCTTGTCCTTTGGGGTCGCTGATTAACCGGCCTTGCTGTCAATAAATGTCAACATTGCGCTAGGAATTGCTAGGATCACAGGCTCAGGAATTCTCAGGAATTGTTCACTTGTCAACGTTAGCAATTGATAGCGTAAAGGCGCTTAGTGACTTAAATAAAATCGGGGTTTGATGTAATAGCTTAGGAATGCTTAGGTTCTGAAATACATCTTAGGCAGCGTAGGAAAGCCCACAAGTGGGGATCAATTGCGGGCAGGTGTATCCCGCAACACTTGCAGCACATTGGACGCTCCACGCTCAGCCAGCGTGTGAATGGTGGCAATGATTGCCTGGTCAATCGGTGGATTCGGTGGCGTGCTTTTCGCGCTCAATTTTGACGTAAACCTCTGACCGATGAACTGACACGTCGGCGGGCGCTTCGATGCCCAGCTTCACAGTATCGCCAGCTACCGACAAGATCCTGATTTCGATTTCGTCGCCGATGATTACGGAGTCGTGCGCTTTGCGGGAAAGAACCAACATGCCTGAATTCCTTTTCAGATTAAACGGCCTGTGAGCTTATTGGTTTTGGCGTTTTTTTTCTGCGACTGGCATCACGACGTTGAGAGTGAATACAGACCCCTTCTACAACACATCGCAACCAACCCTTCTGTTCTCTAGCATCTAGCCGTCCTTCTCCTCCCATCACAGAACAACAATAACCCACCATATGTCATACGAATACCGCCAGAACCCGCATTCTGACGCCGTTTGCGGCTACCAGTCGATGACTAGGAAAAAGGGATGGTTTAAAGGCCGGTTACACTTAGGGCAACGCCTGCTATCCGTTCGGATGCTTCCATCATCAATTGCTCGAGTTCGTTGGCCTTTGACGCTTGCACAATGAAACTGTCATGTACTGGAAGTACGACAATGCCACGATTGTACATCGTCCACCATACGGCCTCTGCTATGGCTGAATCTATTCGCTGCAAGCGAGTGCCAGCGCCAGAGTGAAATGATTCGCTGATTACCTTGTGGTGAATCTTTACGGCCTCGATCAACCGTCGTGCTTCATTTATTTGGTAACCAGGTATTTCCTCTGTACTTGTTAGCAGCTTCAGCGCTTTTCGTTCGCGCTCTTGGTTTTCGATTTCAGCGGCTAGAGCCATGACAGCCGATTGTATCGTTTCGGAATTTATCAAAATCACCACGGCTAACTTCACATGCTCACGCTTGCATTTGTCTATGTCGTAACAGTCGCTTGGCACTGGTAGGTTTTTCTCTGCATACAGTAAGCTTGGATGTATTGATTTGTAATCAAGCTCTACCATTGGTTCGTCATTTGCCATGAACTTTTCCCGTTCAAGTTTTGGCACGTTTTGCCATGGTGAGTAAGCACGTCCACCACGGTTCCATGCTTCGTTGAATATCCGAGTCATAGGTGCAAGTTCACATCCAGTAATACCACTGCTCATAACTGCCTCACCGTGTGCTTGTAGCTTTCTTCGCATGTCTCGAGTTCTTCTCGAATCTTTGTACAACTTCAGATTTTTTTCACGGTCACGCATAACGACCAATTCGCGGGGCATTGTTTGTGGTAGTTGCTCACCATTAACAATGTTGCCTACTAAATCGAATAATTCATCATTGGCAGACATAGAACTTTGTCGCCCGTTGTTTCGTGTCCCTGCTTTCTTTCTATCGTGTTTTATCAAGCCTAGCGCATCAAACCTATCAACGGCTTCTGTTACAAGCTTTAGCCGTGACAATGGGCTGTGATAACGATTGCTGTAGTGGTTGTTGTTTCGGCTGTAAGCTAGTTCACCGTGTTTGTATAGCTCTAGGGCAATGGCCCCGCCGGTATCGTCGCAAGCTAATACGGAGCGTAGTGGCTCAGCGAACTTACTTGGAAGTAAATTACCTGTGAGCGGTGTCTGAGCTGGTAATAGTGTTAAAATAGCATCTGTCCTATGGTGGTTCTTTGCTTGAGCGCTAAGTGCTTTCTAAAGGATATTTATGGCTGCCCGCCGTTGTGTGATTTCGTTGTTTACCTTGCTCGGTAAGCGAACGATAAAAGGCTGCTACCTGTTCAATCAGGTGCAGCCTTTTTCATGGGCGTAAATGTCTGCTCTTGCAGGTGGGTGGCATTAGGCAGTACCACGATGTACCAAAGATACATCTGGCTGTCATCGTTAAACCTGTTTGGTATTGGCTCTGGTGGCCTCTCGCATCCGATGAATAAACCGACTCGGTATAGTTGCTTATTAGATTGACTTGCAACGTCGCTAACGTTCCCAATAGCGCAAGCTCTGTTCACCTCAACCGTCACGGCTTTGGGGTGGGTTAGCAAGTAGCGTATTAGTCGCCGTTGCTGTTTCGATGAGTGGAGAATCACCGCATCAGCTAAGTGCCAATGTTCGTTGTAACTTGCTGCTTCGTATTCGTGTGTCGCCATAGAAATTAGACTACAGTATAAGATGCCAGTAATTATACATCGCGTAGCCTATGTGTAGAGTTAAATCAAGCGTTAAGGTAATCTTTTTAGCCACTTATTTACGTCTATTGAAATCTAACAGGCTTGGGCCGCTTTTAATGAGCCTGCCAGTCTAGAAAATGGATCAAGAACAATTGAGGCAGTTGTTAATTCTTGCTTAGTTTTCATGGCTTCCAAAAACGTATTTCATACTCTTGTGCGTAGCCTTCGCCATGCGCGACAATTCGCAGTCTTATGGTTGCTCGTCCACTGACTACCCAAGCTAATAATTGTTTGTTTACTTCCTTATTTAATTCGTCTGGTGTTACGTCTTTGCACCCACTTTCCAGAACTATTTGTACACGGCTTTGATTGCTTGAATGGTCGCAAACCCTACCCATGAATTCACTTGCTGAATTGACTGTTTCAACTCTCATGGGAGGCTCTGTTTGCGCTTTGTTTGAGGTTATCCACAGCAGACGCTTTCTAACTACAGGGTATTAGTAACTAC
>JALZUP010000437.1 GCA_023301505.1 Robiginitomaculum sp. | reverse complement strand
GGCATGGGAGGCGGCATGGGCGGCGGCGGCGATACTGACGCAATGGGCGATGGTATGGGCGCAGCTATAGGCGACGGCATGGGCGCAGCCATGGGAGACGGCAATGCCGCTGGCGGCGCGATGGGCGCAGCAGGCGCGGCGCAAGCAAGCACTAATATGGGCTCAGGCATGGCCGCGACAGGCGTCATATTGCGCGGTGAGATAACCAATAGTTTCACAGGCCCGCAATATAATGACATAGGCCGCGTATATGCAGAACGCTATGACCCCACATTTGATAATCCTGCCTTAGCCTGTGAAGCCAGTATCTTATTTGGCATAACCCATCACGGCCTTGCCAATGAATTTGTACAGCTTAGCGACACAGAGCTACGCTGGGCATATGGCTATATGGACGTTGTTCGTCACATCCATATTGACGGTGAATTCCCCGCGCAAATCCAGCCCTCCAATAGCGGTTATTCTGTCGCTAAATGGGAAGGCGACACACTCGTTGTGACAACGAAAGGCTTTAAGCAAGGGGCTCTTTTCGCGATAGCAGGGGATAGACAAGACGCCATTTCAACGATCAATAGTGAGCAGCTTACCGTGACGGAACGCATCACTTATGACAAACAAAGAGATGCTTTGGACGTCACATGGCTGGCCGAAGATGCGGGATATTGGACCAACAAAATGGCGGGCGAGTTTATATTATCGCGCTCTGGTCCTTATGAAGTTTATGGCTGCGAAGAACTAGCGGGCCAAAATAATGTTCGGCCAGATGGCACAGGCCTATTCGACATCGATCCCGCAAGCCTTCACAACGCGTCAGCGGCCAGTTCAAATGCAGCAGGAACAGATGCAGCAACAACAAGCTCAGCAAGTAGAAACGAATTCTCTCGGAAACTTGCTGTGTTTCTCGCCCTATTGCTCACCTTAGCGACACTGGGCACGATGCTATATAAACGCTCCGCAAACAAAGACGCTTAAATCCTAAAGCTCTCTCTAACATCACCATCCCCGCCATAGCCTAAGCGTTATGGCGGGGTTTTACATGGCTAGCTTTAGGCATAAGAGCCTCTCAAAGCTTACCAAAAATGAGACCAGAACCGATGACAGACACACCAAAACAAACAGAGGCAGACGCCCTACCGCCCTGCCCCAAATGCAGCTCTGTTTATACATATCCTGACGGGGCGCTCTTGGTCTGTCCAGAATGCGCCCATGAATGGAACCCTGACATGGCGGCTGAGCAAGAGCGCGCCTATAAAGACGTAAATGGAAATCCATTGGCGGAAGGTGATTATGTCACCCTCATCAAAGACCTAAAGGTCAAAGGCACATCCAAAATCGCCAAAGTGGGCACAAAAGTGCGCATCAACCGCCTCATAGACGAAGACCACGATATTGATTGCAAGATTGACGGCATTGGCGCGATGAAATTGAAGACGATGTTTGTTAAGAAGGCTTGAGTTACTTTACCGTCCACCAACCCTGTTCCGGCCAAAGAAGAGAAATATGATCGATCATATTCGAGTTAAGAAAACTAACGTCAGGAAAATTGGTAATCTCCTTCATTACTTCCACCTTACTCATTAAGTTTCGCACATCCTCAAAATCGCCACGACAATAGCCAAGCAGTCTATTAGTTTGAAACTTTAAGACATAGTGATCTAGTAACGCTTGCGCTAAAACATGTGGCTCATGCACCGTAGTTCCATCAGGCATTTTTGATCTGCCAGCCAAGCTATCTCTCAAGGATTTCAGACGAGAGTTTTGGATTTGTAGATGGGCTAAATAATTTTGTATTTTACTAGATATAACAGGTTCAGAATTTGCAGCTAATTTAGACAATATTGAAACAACTGAATAATCAATTTCAGGCGACCTACCCAACGCTCCTTCAACATGTTTATATGTGTTCTTTTGGGTGTTCGATACCGTAATATAAGAAAGACACTCGTCATCATATTCTGAAATACAGCGAAGCGCCCATACAGCTTCTATTTTTGCAGCAATTTTGGCACTTTCAAGCTCA
Organism: Robiginitomaculum sp.; assembly: GCA_023301505.1. Classification (GTDB taxonomy): domain Bacteria; phylum Pseudomonadota; class Alphaproteobacteria; order Caulobacterales; family Maricaulaceae; genus Robiginitomaculum. The sequence goes on along the minus strand of JALZUP010000437.1, from coordinate 2,844 downwards.
TCTTCTCGATGTTTACTGCTCTGAGAAATTTGTTTTCGAATATAGTAAATTGTTACGAGGGCAGCAATAGATGCTAAAATCGCCCCAATCAGAACTTGAAAATCATAAATCCAATAGGCTATCCCTTTTAAAAAACCATCTCTCCAATAGTGCAAAATTAATCTCCTTAATGACGACCATTACTACCCAGCATCCCTGTTGGCATTAAACCGCAACCTTCCCCGCAATATGCGGATGCGCCTCATACCCAAATATCTTCACATCGTCATAGGTGAAGTCATAGATACTCTTCACATCTTTATTCAGCTTAAGACGCGGCAACGGTTTTGGCTCGCGCGTGAGCTGTAATTTCACCTGCTCAAAATGATTGCTGTAAATATGAGCGTCGCCAAATGTGTGGACGAAGTCGCCGACTTTCAGGCCGCAGACCTGCGCCATCATATGGGTGAGCAGCGCGTAGCTGGCAATATTAAACGGCACGCCAAGGAAAATATCGGCGCTGCGCTGATAGAGCTGACAAGAAAGTTTTCCGCCCCCTTCGGGAGTTGGTGCGACGTGAAATTGGAACAAGCAATGACAAGGCGGCAGCGCCATCTCGTCAACATCGGCAGGGTTCCAAGCGCTGACAATATGACGGCGCGAGTAAGGGTTGTTTTTAATCGCCTCGACGACTTTATCGACTTGGTCAATCACCGCCCCGTCTGGGCCTTCCCAGCGTCGCCATTGCTTGCCGTAAACAGGGCCTAGATCGCCGTTTTCATCCGCCCACTCATCCCAGATGCGAACTTTGTTCTCTTGCAGATATTTGATATTCGTATCGCCCGCGAGGAACCAAATCAGCTCATGGACGATAGATTTTTTGTGCAGCTTTTTGGTCGTCACCATGGGAAAGCCCTCAGCCAGATCAAAGCGCATTTGGTGACCAAACACACCGCGCGTGCCTGTCCCCGTACGGTCCATACGGTCAACACCATTTTCCATGACATGAGAGAGAAGGTCTAAATATTGCTGCATGGCCTCACCCTATCCGATTCGCTGCCCCGTCAAAACGTGCATTGCTTGGCTCTAATATTTATCCACAACAGCTAGCATGGCGGGCAAGACATCATGGCCTAATTGCGCGGCGCGCTCTGGACTCCAGCCGAAAACGGGGTCGGGGTGATTAGCGTCATCTTTGAACGGCATTTCAAGCGTCATAGACAAACAGCCAAATTGCGCCGCGCTCCAGCTCGTTGCATAGCTCATATTGGCCATTCCGGCTTGTCCCAAAGGATAGCCATATTCGGTCTGAAAGGCGGGCGCGGCGGCTTTATAGGCCTCAAGGAACGTCTTTTGGCGCTCAAGGTCACGCGGGCTAAATCCGGGAATGCCTTCCGCGCCAGCAATGAAATTATAAGGCAAAGCCTCATCTCCATGCACGTCCAGCACAATATCAGCCCCTGTCTGTTGCATTTTATCCATCACAAGGCGCACTACGGGGCTGCGCTCAAGCGTGGCCACACCCCATTCGCGGTTAAGATTTGCGCCCGCTGCATTGGTGCGCAAATTCCCGCGCACGCCCCCATCAGGGTTCATATTGGCGACGACATAAAAGCTCGCCCGCGCCAATAATTCTAACGCCAATGGATCTTCGGGGTCACTCAAACGTCCTAAAAAACCTTCCATCCACCACTGCGCCATAGTTTCGCCCGGATGTTGCCGCGCATCGACCCAAATGGTTTTGCTCCCGCTGCCTAAAATGAGCAAATCCATAGGCCGCCCATCAAGCGTATGGCCTAAAACCTCATGGCGAACCCCGTCCAGAGCGGCATAATGAGCGATCAAAGCCTCATGCCGCGCCCAAGGATAAGGCGCAAAATAGGCATAATAGACAGTCTCATGGGAGGGCGTATGGGAAATTGTCAGTACGCCATTTTCATAGCGCGTTGGCACGCGAAACCATGTCAATTCATCATAAGAACAGCAGGCGCTATAATCGTCCCACCCTTTGGGATAGGCCGCCCCGCCCGCATTTTCTAAATGCATGGTCAAGCTGCGCCCCTGCACCCCGTCCACGCGGTAGCTAAACCATTGGTAAAAATCTGATGCATTATCGCGGGCAATATTAAGGCGGATATTTTCGGGATCGCTCGCCTCAATAATTTCAATATTTCCACCATCAAAATCGGAGCTAATGTTCATGATCTATCCTGTATGATCATAATCAAAGTCATGCGGCGCATTCGCGGCGGCAATGATCGCACCCGGGATTTCGGGCGCAGATAGGCCGCGCCAGAAAATACGCCATTCCCCGCTAATTTGCATGCCATCACAGCTTTTCATATACCACTCATTAAAGGGGTTATCCATGCGAGAGCGCCAGAAGAAGATTGGCACTTTGGCGCAAATGGCCGACCAAATATCACGGGCAATACCGTCCCCGCGCGCCGTATGGGTGACCCAAAATTTGGACAAATAAGGTAGGCCTGACAGCTCCGTTAAAATCGCGCCGCCGCGATAGTCAGCCTCAACAAAGGCATGGCTCATAGAGCGGGTCATAAAGTCTGTTTCCAGCGGCCTTTCAAAGGCCTGCTCAATAGATAATTGAAGCGCGTCCTCATCTAGCATATTTAGGCTTTGAACATAATTGATGCTGGCCGCGCGGCGCATTAATGTGCCAGAACCCTTTGTCGTGAAAAGCTCTTGCAAAAGATTAAGCGGGGACGCCATGATATAATGAGATTTAACATCCAAATCGCGAGCTAAATCACTGGAAATATTAAGAAATCTTTCTTGCCCAGGGCTTAGATTGTCCGTTTGCAGTTCCCCGTCCACATCGTCAAGGTTGACAACGGCCAACCTCTT
>JALZUP010000436.1 GCA_023301505.1 Robiginitomaculum sp. | reverse complement strand
CGTTGTGAAGGAGCGTAGAGCTAGGACGACGCCGAACAGATCACGTGATAACAAGCAGGCACAATCAAACAAGCGCACTTTCAGGGTCGGTCGATAGCATATATCGTCATTTTTCTCCTACAACGTTTTGTGCCATCAGGGCGATGCCTGCGGTATATATGTTCGAGATAAACGTTCGTTTAATTCGAACACTTTGGGCTTCAGGGCAGCCCCAGCGTGCTCTCAATCTGAGTGGTGTCCAGCGGCAGTGCCTAGTGTACTTTGAGTAGCGCAGCCGGTAGTTGCGGATACAATGTTATCCGGTAATGTGGTCGTTTCGCTTATCCTCGAGGGGCCTGCGGCTTATCCGTGAGGTTGTATACATGTATACACTTTTGAGTTGAGCATAAAAGGAACACGCAGCTTATCGGTTATCTCAACGAAGAAAATAAGTCCGGTGTCATATCGTTTTTCTTTCTTCTTGCTATTTCTATAAGGTCTAATACTCGTGAAGGGTTTATGATTTTATTCTTTCCAGTTTCAGCTAACCACGAGGGATCTGTATACCTTAACTTGCTATTTTTCTTGGACCAAATAGTACTTTTGTTAATAACATCGCAACAATACGCAACAATTAGAGCTGATACAGCTAAGCGTATTCTCATTCCTCTCTTTGGGAGATAATCGTAGTCATTGCTCGAAGGTATAAATGCATCATGATAGCGCTCACTTGGAAAAAATCGTTCGACTATTTTTGAAATATCATCAACCAACTTCTCTGGATCTGCTGTTGAAATTTTTTCAGCCCATGACGCCTGTAAGGTCGATGCATCACAAAGATCAGGCATCAGTTCTTTCTCAGCAGATCTCATCATTTCAATTAACGCGCTAGTTTCTTCTGGTAATGCGAAGATTGGATGAATCAGGGTTATGGCTTCCTCTAGCGAGAAAATACGTTGTTTCATATTTGCTTTGCCTTCACCAACTGTTAACTGACAGTGCCAGTCAACTATATGCATTGCTGGTGCCTTGTATAACTGCGGCCTATGAGTACCTGGATTCGTGTTTATAAATTCAACTCGGCACCCTCTGACTTCTTTACCTGGGACTAGCTCGCAGAACCTGCGGGTTATCCTGTGATTTACAGCAGCACGTTTTGCTTGCTTATAGATTTGTGGTGATAGCTGTTTGGGCTCTTTTGTTATTAGCGGTTTTCGTTTACATTTTCTGCCACTATCTTGCTGTATCAATTGGCCGATTTTATAGGTAAGCATTGGAGGGACTCCGTTACCAATGACTCTGTATCTAGCCGATAGTCCTGTCCCCATAAACTGATATGAAATTGGGTATCCTTGTATCGTTGCACATTCCCGCACTGTCGCCCGTCTGAATCGATCCTTCTTATTAATTGTCTCTCCTATAACTAATGTTTCCCTTCCAAGTTGTGTCGCGACAACTGTTCTCGCTGGGCGTGTGGAAACATCGGGAAATGGCATCCGGCCCATATACGGATGGGCTTCTTTTGCCTTTTTGATTCTGCGGGCTTCGTCCGAAGATAACTCTACTTCATGAAAGTGATCGCTCAGCAGATTGCTGGGCAGTGCTAGATCATAGTTAATATCTTCTATTGTTATTTCCTTCGGCATATTCTTAAGTGGAGTAGGAAATGTATCCAATACATTTTTTAATGTTACCCATGGTTTTAGCCGTTTTTCTTTACTGAAAAGGGCTAGCTCTGTCGCGGCTGCATGTGTTGGGTCAGGTATTGGGAAATTTCCCATCAAGAATCTTTTTCTAGCCTGCGGTACACCATAGTCTGCTGTATTAAATGTGGCCCTTGTTGGTACGTGCAGCTCATCTGGTGAGTCTATACCTATCCACTTTAGTGGTATTTTTTCTGGTAAATGAAGAACAATTTTAGGTACATTTTCCATGATCCAGTATTGTGGCTTTCGGATATATACTACCCGTAGAAATGCTTGCACCAACTTCAAACCGGCGAGAATATTTCCTCTTCCTTGCTTTGATGCAGAGAACTCAACACAGGGCGGTCCTCCGACTAAGACATCAAAGTCGGGAATGTCGTCTATCTCTACATCCTCAATTGGAGACTTTATGACTTTAGCATTGCGGTGATTAAGGCTAAATGTATCTGTAGCAGGCTTAGAATTATCGAGCCCAAAGACGATATCCATTCCAGCTTGTTTTAGTCCCTCGCTGATTCCACCGCCACCGCAGAATAAGTCCGCTACTCGTAATTTATTTTCTGCCAATTTTTGTTAACCGAATATTTGAAAACTGGGAAATAACCACCTTAACTCAAGTAAATGGCGGATTTCAGTTAGTTAATGGATTGCTATTTGGACTGCTGTAGCGTGCATACAGTCAATCCTTAATGATGTTCAATTATGCCACATCCTAAGATGGAGCATAACAATCGATGAAAGAACAAGAGCACTTCAGGCGCCATTTCGGAATGGTGCTGCGTCAAACTAGGAACAATGAGGGCATTACACAACAACAGTTAGAAGCGGCAACTGGCGTTCAACGGGGTTATATCTCCGATCTAGAATGCGGGCGGAAGGGAATATCCCTTTTCGAGTTGTTTAAAATTTGTAAAGGTTTCCCTAATAACACAGCGTCGGATCTGGTCGCAGTATTAGCGACATGGGTGGACACACCATGCTAGTCGCGATAGAGAATGACAGCAGCTTTCTTCCAGCGAAACAACGCGATGAGATAGTGAAAATAATTACCAGTGCACTCAATAGTATTAATACTAAGGGTGACGAATTTATCGTCAATGATCGCCTCTATTTCAGGGAACAACGCCGCAATAAATTCACGCCCTGTGTCGTAAACAGTGCTACTTTTCTGTCTTCAAAATTTCAGGCGTATTTGGATTCTGCAAAGTATTCGAAAGGCGAAACGAAGATAGGCGAGCAATCAATTGATGGATTTCTAGAAATACCTTTCAACGGAACAGGTTATGAAATAAAAGACAAAAACAATATTTTGAAATTGATTCATGAGTACATAGACATAGAAAATCTATCGCCGAAGTCGGTCTATACACTTTTCCCTAAGTTCTACGGAATGTACGTGGATCGTAACTTATTTGATGTACCAGAACTTCCGGCTCACCTCGTAAAACTGTTTAATCCACAGAGGGTTCGTGATGTCTATAAAATTGGTGTCGAATTCGAAACGGGGAATATTGCCAGTTCATTCCGTGCATTGAACAAATTATTCGTATTGTTCCAGACCGGGGCTATTGATGCGGGTGTCTTCGTAACATGCAAAGACAAAGCAAATGCCTCGACGCGAATTTGGCCGCAAACTAACAGGAACGGATCTTTCCAGGAGCTGAACCAACGAAATTACTTGGAGCAGGTATCTCTGCCGCTTATTAGTATAAGTTTTGCTCCTGACGGTTTTTCGGGAACTGCACCGTTTCTCGGGAAGGCCGGTAACACCTATCATCCTAAGGATACTGGGGCTGTTCATTCGTCCGGTCATTACAAAATACTACTTGATGAAAATGAAGAAAATATATTGTGTCCGATTTAAGAACACAATTCTTAGGTGCTTTCATTTAGCCACTAATTATAGACCGTCATTATACTTAACATAAAATATGTTATGTTAAGTATAATGAAGGGATGATAATCATGACCAAATTACCCGCCCGTACTTCGAAGAAACCCACCTCGCTGGTCGATGCCCCAGCCGATTCGCTAATGCTGCAGGAAACCACTCTGTGGTTGCAGAACTTCATTTCTGATCGCACTAGGGTTACCTACAAAAAAGCCGTTCAGGACTTTGCCGGCTTCGCAGAGCTCGAAACCGCTGATGATCTCTACGATGTAGACGCTGCTGCAGTGCTTGCCTGGCGTGAACACCTGATCGCTAATGAAATGTCTAACAACTCGGTGGCCAATCGAATGTCGGCCCTGTCGTCGCTGTTTAATCATCTATGCGACAGGCAGGTTGTGCAGGTTAATCCGGTCCAAGGGATCAAGCGGCCCAAGACGGCAACCGAAGGGGTGACCCCTGCCATAGCTAACAAGGTGGTGCGCAGAATCCTAGATGACAGCGCAGCGGCTCTTACCAATGCAAAGACTCCTAACGCATCCTTACTGGCTGCAAGGGACAGCGCAATTCTGCATGTGCTGTTTTATCTTGGACCCCGGGTGTCTGAAGTGTGTTCGATGAATGTTGGAGATATCGTTGCTGATGGTGAATATACGGTGGTAAAACTCACGGTGAAAGGTGGTTCAGCTCATCGAGTGCCGGCACCGCCCGAAGCGCTGAACGCGGTAAAGCAATATCTGTTGATGTCTGGCCATACTAAAGGGCCGATGTTCCAGCGGGTAAAAGGTGGGGATGGTCGGTTAAGTCGAATTGCGATCTATAACCTCTTTAAAAAGGCGGTTAAGCGTTCAGTGGTTGAAGGGGATTTTTCAACGCACAGTGCCAGGGCTACGTTTGCGACTGAATCACTTGATGGTGGTTCGTTGCTTGAGCATGTGCAGGCGGCTCTTGGTCATGCGAATATCACCACAACTCAGATGTATGATCGCAGGAAGACGCTGCACCGGGATTCCCCTACTTTGCGGGTTCGGTATGGGTGAGATATTCATCTGCTCGACTGACAGCAATCGGCCAATTCCAGCCGTTCGTCTACCTCAGTTGAAACAGCTTTTAACTAATCAGTGAGAGATTAGATTCAACCAATAAGCGGTCATTGGAGC
>JALZUP010000435.1 GCA_023301505.1 Robiginitomaculum sp. | reverse complement strand
ATGGAGCCTAAACGCTTATTTTCTAGGTATTTGAAATATAATACTATTTTCCTCTATAAGCTTCTTTTACAGAAAGACTAATTCTCTGGAATTCAGATTCGCGACCTCATCAAAAACGCTTGGTTTTATAGAGGAACACACAATTCAATGCTTAAAGCCATTAATTTTGTCTCGGTTCATAAAAACCATACAGGGCAAAAAATTGCATAATTACCTTTTATTCCTGTCATCGAACTCCCTGTAGCCGTGACCGATTATGAATCTGCGATCCAGTGGATTCATAAGGCCGCTTACTATCCCTCCCAAGCGTTTGGGGTTGAAGCCGCTAACACTCACGTCGTGGCTCTTGCACGTCATGACAAGGAGTTTGGCGAGGCCATGAATAAAGTTTGACCTGATCAAAGATTCTGGAGCGAATCTAGTCAAGGTAGGCCTTGACTGCCCTAAATAAAAACACTGGATTGCTAAACATAAGAACCACCTGCCTCCCGCGGTGTACTTCGGGATCGGTACGCCTTCGCTTTACACGCTAGTGAGATTGACCAAGCTCCTTCAATTCTATAAAAGTATAGACTAGAGTGGGCCTATCGCCTCGTCAAAGAGCCCAAAAGGCTCTGAAAACGCTACTCCGTATACAACTCGCTCTTTCTTTACTATGCCATTATAGGGCAAAAGTAGTACCACTGCTGCTAAAAGTTAATAGATTTATTAAACCTCTATAGCGCAAACAAAGTCTAAAATACTTATTTCATGAAAATTGCCGTTATTATCACAGCCCTTATCGTGGCGGTCTTTCTGGTGCCTACTGTAATCTTAAATGACACAGGAGGAATTTCTGGTATTATTAAGGTACTTGGAGTAGGAGGAGCCCTCGTCACCCTTTTTAGACCTAAGTTTGGAATCTACGTTATCACGCTAGAGACTTGTTATTTAGACTACATTAAGAAGTTAGGGACTTATTATGGAGTAGCCAGTCCGCAGACAGTGATTGAGATTCTCTCCATGACGATGCTGACAATTGGCTTTTTATGGGTTTCGGTGTTTGCTCAGGTAGTCATGACCCGAAAGCCTTTAAATAAAGCCCAATGGGGACTTCTTATTGGTGTAGTTGCTTATTCGGGTCTAATTGTAGCCAGCGGTAAAATTACTGGTATTGGTGCGGTTCGAGATGTTGTGAATGGGGCCGGTATCTTAGGTGTTGTAATGGCAATTACAGTGTTTTATAAAGAGCCAGCTAAACAGATGCTTAAATATACTAAGCACTTATTGTGGATTCTCCTACCATGGGTTGTTATAGGCTATTTTCAATATTATGGAGATTACACACAACTAGATTATTGGTATGCAAAGAGTAATCTCTCAATCGCGACTAAGCCTCTGGAACTTTACCAGCAGTGGTACGGCTTTAACGCTCCGATTGGTTTTGCTTCGACTCCTTTAGGGTTTGGCTTCGTGGGTTTTATGTATGCAATCGCCTTTTGGTATGCCACCACACTCAAAAAAGGGAGGTGTTTATATGTCCTCATCTTCTTGCTTAGTTTAGTGATTATTTTCCATACAGATGGCCGAACCTCAATGTTGAGCCCAATGATAGGACTACTGATTTACTGGCTCACAAAGCGTAAGGTTACATTTTTAGTAACCGTTTCGACTGGGGTCATAGGAGGGATTTGTCTAATAGTCTTTGCTCAATATATAGTTGATAATGTCAGAGAAATTAATCAGACCGTGCAAAACGCGTTTTTCTTTGTGGAGGATAAACGTAGAGTTTCTATAGGAACCCTCTCTGCAAGGATTCAGCCTTTCACAGCCTTGAGCAAGGCTGAAAACTGGTCCTTATTGGGGATTGCGACTAAGGCTGAGGTAAGTAAAGCCGCGTATGGAGATCGTTTTTTCTCGCACAACGCAGTGGTTTCTCTTTTTTTCACAACAGGGGCGTCCGGCCTGTTGTTATTGGGGGCTACCTTTTTAGCGATGATAAAAGTGTTTTATAAAATCTTATTTTACCCTCGCCATGAAACTTTGAATAAGATGGTTCGCTTTGGCCTGGCGTTCGTCCTATTAACTCTAGGGATGCGGCTATTTTTAGGGGGGAACTTCGCGACACAACCGAATAATATTGTTACTGCAATACCAGTTGGACTTTTAGTGTGCGGTTGTATGCGCCAGGTTAAATCGAATAAGCTCTCTTTAGAAGAACTTAAGGAGGTGGCGGAAAATATGCTTGAAGAAAAAGAGGGGCTTGGAGCAAAAGTGAATTAATTACTGAAAGCATATGCAAAGACTAATTAAGTGGTGTTATAAATTTTTCTTAAGAGGATCGAGTAATAAGGTTGTAGCCCCTCCAGGTAAACTGACGGGATTCAGTACTGGTCGTCCCATCGTGGTTGTTAGCTTTCCTCGCAGTGGCACTCACCTAATGATTGATGCCTTCCTGAACAATTTCCCACAGTATAAAAATTCACCACTCTATGTAGATTTTGATCAGATCACAACCCCTGGAATTGAGTCAGAATTGTTGAATCAATTACCTAACCTTCAGACGGTGTACAAAACACATTACCCACATCGGAACCTTTATACTCACGAGGCTTCTGTATCTGAGGTCATGAGTTGTATAAATAAAAATGCCTTTGTTATTAAAGTTGAGCGTGATCCTGAAGCGGTTATAAATTCTTATAAGAAAGGATTTTCAGTTAAGGAAGGCTTATCAGAAGAGATTAAGGCATTTGATAATTATTGGTCCGAAAACGTTGATTTTACAGTTTCTTTTGATCAGTTGACGAATCCGGAGCAATTTAGAGAAATGATAAACTCTCTTTCTTTAAAAGCAGGGTTAGGTGCATCAAGGACTCTAAAATTGCCTCCTAATGTGAATGACTTTTATCGTGTAGGGATACAAAAATTTTTCACAAGGTTAGTAGGTAAGCACTCTCCTTTTAAAGTTAATACTACGATTCAATTTAAAAATTAAAAATGGTAAAGCATATCAATAGTCACACAGGGCTAAGAGGTTTTTTGGCGCTCTTGGTAACGGCATTGCATCTTAATATTGATTTAGTTTTCCCTGCCTTTAAAGAGAGGGGGGTATCAAACTGGTTCAACGGGGCTCTGTGCGTTGATATATTTTTCATTCTCTCCGGCTTCATTCTATGCTTGATGTATGATGAAAAACTGTCCCCTAAAACTGCACGTAATTATGTAGTAGCGAGGGTGGCTCGAATCTTCCCTCTTCATACGGTATGCCTTCTTGTAGTATTTTTAATGTACCTCGTAGGCAGTAAACTGGGACTTGATATTGGAAAAGACTACAAAGGCAGTGATTTTTTTTCTCAGCTTTTTCTTATACATGAATGGTTCCCACTCAGTGTCGATCAATGGATTAAAACATCCTGGTCTGTTTCTTTTGAATGGTTAGCCTATTTACTGTGTTTCCCAGTGTTCGTGTTTCTGTCAAGACGTTGTAAATTGTCAGACATATCTAACAATTCTCTTATTTCCTTATCGATAATATCTGGTGCAGTTTGCTTTTTGACTTACATTGCACATTACGAGTTTTCACTATCCAGAACGACAGGTTTAATTGGGGTCGTGAGATGCTTTAGCGGTTTTCTAAGTGGCTGCTTTATCGCAAAAGCTTTTAGTAGGGGGTGTATCAAGCTCTCACCTAAGTGGGATGATATTCTATTCATATGCGTGATTGTAGCCTGTATTTTAAAAGAAACAGTTTCCCCTTACGCCATAGGCTTAGCATATCTCTTAGCTCCAGTTTGGATTTTACACTTAGCTTATGATAGGCCGAGCTTCTCTGTAAGCTTCTTTTCGTCTAGGCTAATGATGTTTTTGGGCATTATTTCTTATTCGCTTTACCTAATTCACCCGATAGTTGGAAAAGTGTTTTATGGGCTCCATTCTAAATTACCTAATATTAATGGAGTAATCATAATTGCCCTGCTTCTGGGCGTAACTATAATAATCTCGCATTGGAGCTACAGTTTATTAGAGATGCCCTCGCGCGGATTTTTAAGAAAACGGTTTTCTTCTAAATAAACTGTTAGATATTTTCACATTATTTCTTATGCACTGTTATAAACATAATTTAATTTTTGTCCATATCCCTAAGACTGCAGGAACAAGTGTTGAGTGGCACCTTATTAAGGAGCTAGGCTATAATCACTACATGCTACGCAAGCTGATTGTGGGTCCTAATAGCTGGCCTTGGAAAGGTCCGCCTAGTAAGGGGCACTTACTCGCACAAGATTACGTTAAGAAAGGATGGATCACTCAACAACAGTGGGATGAAGCGAAAAAATTCGCCCTCGTTCGTAACCCTTACCGTAGATTAGTTTCGGCTTACAATGGTAGAGGCACGGGCTTTAGATATCGCCTCTTAAAGCGCAAGGATTGGTCTTTCAGAGAATTTGTTTTAGATTATTTCCCGACAATTTTAGAAAATAACTACATAGGAAGCCATGACAATTATCACCACGTCATGCCGCAGCATAAATACCTTGTCGATGCTCAAGGCAAGATGATGGTAGAAAACATTATCAAACTTGAAAATATCAAAGAAGAGCTGCCTCCTTTTCTAAGAAGCATCGGTTTAGATGGAGCGTTGCCTGAACAGCAACACGTCTCTATTGGGAAAGACCCTTTGACAGGGAGGCCTTTATCGCAAGGGGAAAAGTTGAAAACGAGTGATTATTACGATGAAGATACGATCAATTTCGTGAAAAAATATTACCAGAAAGACTTCGAACTTTTAGGGTACGATCCCGAGGTGTTACCGTAGGTTTTAAGTCTGATTTAGATTTCTACTTAATAATCTTTAGTTGACAATGAGTGTAGTCAAAAAAAATGTAGCTATAGGATTAGTTGGGAGAGTGGTTTCTTCCCTCTCTAGCTTTATTATGCTACCTCTTTACCTTCCTCTGATGGGGAAAGATGCCTTCGGGTTGATTGCTCTAGGGGTGGCGACGGTGAGGTTACTCTTTATGCTGAGTGTTTCATTGCGTCCGGTAGTTGCTCGAGATATAGCAGTGAGGCTGAAGGCTGGAGAACCTCAGGCTCCTGTGATTCGAGTGAATGAAATCATCTCGGTATCAATTTTAATTATGATAGCAATTGGCTATCCTTGGCTTGGTAAATTGGCGCTAGGTAAAGCTGATTTAGGAGAGCTTCCTATTGAGGTGGCATTGCAATGCTTCTGCTATCTCTTTTTTGCCGTAGGTTTTCAAAGTTTTACAAGTAGTTACGTAGGAGTTATTAATGGCCGCCAACAAGGGGCTGTTAGAGCGTTCTTAATTAACGGGAAACAAATTTTCATCGCAGTGGGTGGATATGTAGCTTTACTAATTACAAAAGGCAACCCGTTAAGCTATTTCCAAAATTTACTAGCTGTTGAGATTGTTTTCGCTGCCATTTCTGCTTGCTGTGTTTGGGTTCCAATTAAAAGTGAGTTCATGTCTTGGCGCATCGGGCGTAAGGATTTTGCGTCACTCGCAAAGCTAGGCTCGCTGAACATAGTAATAGGATTTCTTATTGCGGTAACAGCTTTTGTGGAAAGGTGGATGCTAGGGCAGGTATTATCAATTGCGACTATTGGTTATTATACCTTACTAATGACTCCGTTTGTAGTGATTAGTAATATTTCCGGATCTATTGGAGCGGTACTAATGCCGCGGCTTGCTGAGCTCGATTTAGATAGGGATGAGTCTAAAAAGATTAAGCTTATAGAGAAAGCTGTCTGGGTCACTAATATTATTCTGGTTGTAGGATTCAGCTTGGTTAGCTTTCGCCCAGAATTAATGTATGGTATTTGGCTTAGAGATATAAATTTAGTGGAGAAAATAGTTCCCTTTGTGAGCTTGGCAAGCTTGTTGACTTTTCCTATTTCACACGCAATTTTACAATATAATTATGACTTAGCTAGCGGTAGACTTTCAGTTAAGTTATATGCGAACCTAGCTAAAGCGCTTGTTGTTATAATTACGGGTTACTGGGCGCTATCTTATTATGGCCTCCGAGGTTACATGAGCGTCATATTTACCGCGAATTTTCTAATAGTGTTATGCCTAGCAGTCTATATTCTTAATCGGGAAAGACCGTGGCAGGAACGAATCCTAAAAAGCATAAAATGGTGGGCTACAGCGGTTCTTATACCTGCTTTATTTGCAGTTTTCTGTATTCCTTATGTAAGTAAAATTCTTTCAGGCCTAGGGAGTTCCATTATTTTACAACTTATTGCCTCAATTGGATTAACAGTATCATACTTACTGACCCAAAACAGCGTAAGGAAAATTGCACGAGAGGGTGTTATTTTCACCCAGAAAAAATTCAAAAGCTTGAATGCTAAAACGTGATGACTAAGAGTATAGCATATCGTCCAGAAATTGATGGATTGAGAACATTAGCGGTGTTTGCCGTTATTTTTCACCATTTTAAATTGGGTTTCAGTGGAGGCTTTGTAGGGGTAGATATTTTCTTCGTGATTTCGGGCTACTTAGTAGGTTCAATAGTTTTAAAGCAAATTGACTCTGGCAAGTTTTCGTTGAAATCCTTTGCCGTTCGAAGGCTGAAAAGATTATACCCAGCATTGGCTTTGGTTTTACTAGCTACGACAATAGCCTCCTATTTTATTTTAATGCCTCCAGACTTTTTGGCGTATGCT
>JALZUP010000434.1 GCA_023301505.1 Robiginitomaculum sp. | reverse complement strand
CTATTTTGCGCCCAATTTTCGCCCGATTTGCCCCTGCTTTGATTTTTGGAGGCAATGATTGAGGCTGTCTTGGCCCATTCTTCCTATTATGTCTTGTGAAGTGAGCTTAAAAATGCCCCAGATTTAGACTGGGGCATAATTTGAGGCTTAAATAGAGGTCGGTTGACGGGTTTTTTTTTAGATAAGTAAGGCCATATGTCAGGATCAGCTCTGCGCGCCGTTATATTCGCCCTTATTCGCCCTTATTCGTTGTTATATTGAACTTTATTATGAGCTTTATATGGGGCGGCGAGAGATTTTTTGCCAATTTAGCGTGATAAGGGCTTAAATGAGGGAAATCGCGTAAATATTGTTTACCTTAATTGGACATATTCTGTTAACAATATTGCTCATTTGTGCGTGACAAAGCGAATTTTGGCCGCTAAACGCGCCCCAAATGAACGGTAGATGAACATACTCCCATTTAATACTTAATATATATTAATTTGTCATGTATTCGTTTTATTTTAGTGCACTTTAATTTGTGTTAACTATAAATATTGGAAATTATTTAAGTATTCCCCCTTATGTTGATGTCATTATCAATAAAGGAAATTGCTATGGGAAACATGCATAAATTAACTTTAGGACTGTTAGGCGCGACTGCCCTATCATTTCTAAGCACGGGCTCAGCTTACGCTTTGGGCACGACAGCGGGCACGCCCGTGAACAACACATTTACACTCGACTACAATGTTGGCACAGTTCCGCAAACGCAGATCACACCGCCAGCAGCGACAACATTTATCGTTGACCGTTTTGTCGATTTGACTGTTGCCAGTTCTGGTGACGAAAATGTGGCACCAGGGTCAACAGCCCAAGTTCTTGAATATACATTGACCAATAATGGTAATGGCGATCAGAGCTATATTCTAACAGCGCTGCAAGGTGTTGATGCAACAGATGATATATTTGACGCGGTAACGCCGACAATCACATATTTCATCGATACAGATGGTAGCGGTGTTTTGGACGGTTCTGAAACTCTTGAAACATATTCTGGCAATACAACAACAGTTGCTCCAGATGAGACAGTCATTATTTTCGTAACATCAGATATTGATATTGACGAAGACGATACAGATACATCTGACATTACACTTGTTGCTGATACAACAGATGCTGGAACAAGCACGCCAACAACTGATGATTCAGATGGTGATGCAACGAACCAGCTAACGGCTGAAGACATTATCTTAGGTGATGACGACAATGCTGAAATTACAGGCGATGACGCTAATGAAGGTGATGATGCCGCGACAGGGACATATATTGTCGCTGCTGCTGATCTTGCCGCAACTAAAGACGTTGTTATGATTAGCCAGGACGGCTCAGGCTGTACGTCTTTCCCTGTAACTGAAGACACAACTGCTTATTCTGTTCCAGGTGCGTGTGTTGAATACACAATCACAGTGGTCAATACAGGTACAACAGCTGCTCTTGATGTTGATCTAACAGATAATCTGGAAGATGAGCTAATTTATCAATTCGCTGAGATTGCTGGTTTTACTGGCACACCGGTTTTAACACTTGATGGCGCGGCTGTAACAGCGGCACCTATCACATGTGATACATCTGCCGGCGCTCCAGCTACGGCTCAAGATTGTGTTCTTCTTGCATCAGGCGGCACTGTTGCGGCTGGCGCAACTGCTACGCTGAAAGTTTTGGCTATTATACAGTAGACAGACCTAGCGATTTTCTAAGGGCCACAGCATAAATTATGTGCTGTGGCCCATTTCTCCTCTTAATTTTTTCGCGCCAAATCAATGGTCAATAGTGACCGATTTGAGTGCCCAAGGTGAAGTTTGTGACCAACTTAGTGACATTATCGGTAAAGGGGCTTTACACGATTTTTATGGTGTTGTTGACGCACGCTTTGCTCGCTCTTCCCGCTGGAGCCACTGACATTGGAACGCGGATCGATAATACGGCCCAGATCACTTACACAAATGAGGGCGGTGCGCCCATTACGCGCTCGACAAATACAGTCACGCTGATTGTTGAGCCGCTTCGCACAAGCTCTACAATAGAATTTTTCCGCTTCTCACCAAATGCACCCGACGCTATCATTCGCCAGATCAATGGCTCTGATTATGCTCCGTCTGGTGAGTTAACGGGTCCTTATGAAACTGTTGGCGCCCCGATTAATGGCGACACGATATTAGATTTATCCTCAGATCTGGCTTTGTCACCTGCGAGAAGTTTTTCAACGGGCGAGCTTATGTTCGCACGGGTGATTGATGCTGGACAAAATGGTAATCCAAACCGCATTGAAACTGTCAATATTGACGTGACGGCTGATAGTGGTGATCGGGTGACGTTAAGGCTCTATGAGAGCGGCCCTGATACAGGCGAGTTTTTTGCCTATATACCGACAACGCGCGCGTCGACGGCTATAAATGATAATATGCTGACAACGGGCGTTCAAACACAATTGCAAGCTCAATATGTTGATGCTTTTGACTTAAATGAAATTTCCGTCGATACGGCGTTGATTGATAATCAAAGCCGTGTGTTTAATGCGCTAACGGGCGATTTAATCAATGATGCTTTGGTCACTCTTATTGATGAGGGCACGGGTCTCCCAGCCACGGTTTATGGGATTGATGGCATCTCGCTTTATCCGTCCTCTGTTGTGACAGGACAACTCACGCGCGATGCGTCTGGATTTGCTTATGATTTAGAAGATGGCGAATTTCGCTTTCCTGTTGTCTTTCCGGGCAATTATCTTTTGCAGATTGTCACCCCTGACGGCTTTAATTTCAGCTCTATATATACGCCCGCAGACTTTGCGACGCTCAGCAATGGCCCGTTTGAGATTGAGCCTAACGGCTCTTATGGTAAGGGCTTCGGCCTTGCGGCAACAGGGCCATTAGCGCTTGACGTGCCAATCGACCCACAAACGGATTTGGTCTTGTCTAAGACAGCGACGCCTACAACAGGTGATATTGGTAATTTCATTCGCTATAATGTGACGCTTGAAAATACAGGCAATGTGGCATCAACCGTGACCATGTCTGATATTGCGCCGCAAGGTTTTCGTTATGTTGACGGCTCAAGCCGGCTTGATGAGGTCTCTATTGGGGATCCTGTTACCTCGCCAAGCGGCAATGGCTTGACGTATAGCCTGCCAGCTTTGGCTTCAGGCCAGGCATATAACTTGTCATATGTTATGCAAATCGGCGCTAGCGCAGGCAGCGGCGAGCAGGTGAACTCGGCTGTTATCGTAGATGGTTCTGGCCAAGAAATTTCAAATATTGCGCGCGCTACAGTTACCATAGTCGAAGAGCTGTTTCGCACGACCAGCACAATCATTGGCCGGGTTACTGAAAATAGCTGTGATGCGGAGCAAGAATGGGCGCGCGACATTAGCCAAGGAGACGGCGTTGCAGGTGTGCGTCTTTATATGGAAACAGGCGCTTATGTTGTGACCGACGAAGATGGCCTTTATCATTTTGAGGGCGTGAGCGAAGGCACACATGTTGTCCAAGTTGATGAGGCGACTTTGCCGACTGGCTATGAGATGATGGTTTGCGAAGAAAACACGCAATATGCAGGTCTTGGCCGTAATAAATTCATCGATGTTCAGGGCGGCGGAATCTGGCGCGCAAACTTCTATCTTATGCGCACGGGCGAGATCGAAGAAGTGACAACGCAGCGTCTTGCAAGCGATATTACCGAATATAAAAACTACGATAAAGAGTGGCTCGACACTCAAAATAGCGCGCCAAGCTGGGTATATCCAAATGCGACCCGCACACCTTCTTTGCCGTCAGTTAATATTGGGATTAAGCACGGCCCAGACCATACGGTTGATCTTGAGCTTAATGGCCATAATGTGCCGTTAACAAATTTCCAAGCGCGTGACAGTAATACAGACCGTGATGTTTTGCTCTCGCGCTGGCGTGGTGTTGATATTCTTGACGGCAAAAATGTCTTTATTGCGAAGATAAAAGATAAAGCTGGCAATGTAACAGAGACGATCCGTAAAGAGATACATTATATTGATACAATTGCGCGTGTGACGCCTGTTATAGACCAATCTGTCTTGACTGCTGATGGCCGTACAGCGCCTGTCATTGCCATATCTGTTGAAGATGAGGCTGGCCGTCCAGTCCATGCAGGCCGCCGCCTAAATGTGACGATTGAAGCGCCTTACCTCTTGGAGGTTAATGACCGCCTTGAGAGAGAAGACAGCCTTGTCTCTCCGCAATCTGGCCGTACACAAGCCGTTGTTGGTGATGATGGTATTGCGCGCATTCGTCTTGAGCCAACCTTGCAAACAGGCACAGTGAGCTTGTCTGTGACGCTTGATGATGGCCGCCAAGAAGATATCTCTATGTATTTGCAGGCTGAGAAGCGTGACTGGATTGTTGTCGGTTTGGCGGAAGGCTCATTAGGCCAAGCGGAAACTGGCGGACGTGATCTTTCAGATGATGATACGAATGGACGTGTGGCGTTCTTTGCCAAAGGTCTTGTGAAGGGCGACTGGCTTTTAACATTGGCTGTGGACACAGATAAGCGCCGTGGCGACCGTGATGATGAGCTTTTTGATTTCATTGATCCAAATGCCTATTACACACTTTATGGTGACCGCACCTATCAGGACCATGAAGCGCAAAGCCGCTATCCTTTCTTTATTAAGCTAGAGAAGAATCAATTCTTTGCGATGTTTGGTGATTACCGCACGGGCTTAACGGATGCTGAGCTAACACGTTATAATCGTGACTTGTCAGGATTTAAAACGGAATATATTGGCGATAATCTTGAAGTGATAGCTTTTGCGGCTGAGACTAATCAAGGCTTTGCCAAAGATGAGCTACCTGCCAATGGGACGTCATCAGGTTACCGGACGAGCTTTAGCCCGATTGTTGTCAATTCTGAGAAAATCTCTGTTGAGACGCGCGATCGTTTGCGCCCAGATCGGGTCATTGACACGGTTCAAATGGTGCGTCATCTGGATTATACAATTGATAATCTAAGCGGTGAAATTATCTTCCGCTTACCTGTTGATAGCTCAGATGCGCTGCTTAACCCGAAGGTTATTGTCATTGATTATGAATCTGTAAGTGATGCTGAGCGTAACCTGACTTATGGCGCGCGCGTGACGGCTAAAACAAAAGATGAGCGCCTTCGCGCCAGCGTAAGCTATCTAAATGAAGAAGGCCGTGCTGAGCGTGCTGGCGGAGAGCAAGAGGTTATTGGCGCCGATGTTGAATATCAGCTTACAGCGGGAACACAAATTCGCGTTGAAGCGGCCCAAAGCCGTGATGAAGACGAGGTCAGCTCTAGCACGGCTAATGCTTATTTAGCCGAGATTATACACACATCTGAAGGCCTATCTGCGGAAGCTTATATTCGCCAAGAGGATGAAGGTTTTGGTGTGGGCCAGCAAAGCGGAGCCTCTAATGGCATTCGCCGGCTCGGCGCGCAAGCGACCTATCAATTGTCAGAAAATATTGACGAGGAAACAGGCCGCCGTAAAACCCGCAATATTACGGGTCAGGTTTATAAAGAAGATAGCCTATCTCAAGATAGCTCTCGGACTGTGGCGGAGCTATTGGCGACGCAAGATTCCGAAGTGTTTGGCCTAAGCGCTGGCTTGCGCCATGTGGCCGAAGAACGGGGCGGCGAGACGGTCAGCGAAGGCGTGATGGCGGTAGCCTCTGCGCGCGTGAGCAATCCTCATCATGGCTTTACGGTCTCTGCATCGCATGAAGAACCGCTCAATGGTGACCAAGCGAGCATCTTATTCCCGCGCCGCACTGTTATTGGTGTTGATAAAACAATCACCCATAATGCAATTGTGTCCGCGCGTCATGAACGCCTTGAGTCTAGCGATGTAACCTCAAATAATAGCTATTTTGGCGTTAGCTTTCAGCCTTGGACGGGAACAGATTTTAGCGCGCAAACCGACTTGCAGCGCACGCAAGATAGTGCCCGCCGTATTGGCGCCACGGTTGGCGTAGATCAGCAATGGCAGATCGATGAAAACTGGCGCGCTTCTGTTGGTATTTCACAGCGCAGAATTTTGTCTGGCGAAGATTCAGCTGAAGGCGCGGATGGAAGCTTTAGCGATGAGATCGTTGAGGATAATGTGAACTCAACATTTGAAACGAATGAAGACCGTACCTCTCTTTATGCAGGCATCGCTTATAATAGTGATGTGACAAGTGCCTCGGCGCGCGTAGAAGGGCTCTATACAGATGATAGCGATATTTATACGGGTATTGTGAGTGTGGTCCGTGAGCTATCTGAAATGTTTTCTGTGGCGGGCTCTGCACGCACGACATATAGCGATATAGAATCTAGCGATATTAATGCCCTGAGCAGCTCTACAAATAGGACGGATTTACGCGGCGCTATTGCCTGGCGTCCGCGCAATGAAGATACGGTTGTCCTTAACCGCCTTGATCTGTCTTATGATAAAGATATTGACGGCACAACGGTTAGCAAGCTGGTCAATAATTTTGCCGCGAATACAATGGTGACAGATCGTCTTCAGGCGACTTGGAATTACGGCCTTAAGTTTATTGATACAGAATTTGACAATGTTGAGTTTGATTCCGTTACCCATCTTTTGGGCGGTGAGCTACGCTTTGATGTGACAGAGCGTATTGACCTTGGCATACATGGCTCGGCTTTGATAACCGATAATGGGAATAGCGCTGCCTTTGCTTATGGCCCGTCTATCGGCATTAGCCCGATTGACAATACATGGGTTAGTGTTGGCTATAATGTCGATGGCTATAATGATGATGATTTCTCAGCCGCAGAATATTCTAATGAAGGCTTTTTCATCAAGCTGCGCGTGAAATTTGATCAAGATAGTCTGCAAGGCCTGCTTAATGCGGTGTCTCCGACAAAGGTGAACAGCTCTATAAATTAGGACTAAAGCGCTGACATTAGCCCTCTAAGCCAGAGCCATTTTCAATATTGTACTCTGGCACTCATCGCTTCAATTTGCCGTCCAAGTTTCTACTCCAAACCTTACTGGCACCGCTAAGGTGCAAGCATACAGAAATCATGAGCGTCTTAAACCGCTCAGAAGAAGACGCTGAACGATATGCCGGCTTTTCCTCGAAAGCAGGTGTTACAAGAACCGTCGAAACGACCTGTAAATGCTAAATTTGACTTACTTCTCTTCCAGTTTTGACATTCTTAACATATTAGCGACCCAAGCGATCTTTTCACGAGATAAATTCAATCTGTGTGCGGCCTTTAACATTCGCTGTCGGGTGCTTTGCAACTCTGTCATGCATATGCCTCTATGATTTATTTCTTCAAGGAGATGCGTGAAACATTCGAGGTTATTGTGAATCTCGGCTTGTGGCGGTTTAAATGGGCAATCTTTTAAGAAGTACA
>JALZUP010000433.1 GCA_023301505.1 Robiginitomaculum sp. | reverse complement strand
TTTGTCCGGTCGAACGGTGTCGCTAGAGGTCTCTCTAGGCTTCAGCGCTGTCCCTTCTTCATAATTCGGTCTCGATTATCTGCTGCTCTGCTCTCTACAAGACTGACTAGAGCTACTCTTCTCATTCTTTATTCTCATACCGGATTTCTCTCGCGTGTTCATTTGAGTTATGTATCTTCTCGGCTGCTGCTCGTGGACTCGGTTCAATGTGTTTCTCTCAACTGATGAAATCTCTACTTTACATGCGCACTTCGTGTTGTCAGTAATTTTGGCCTGGACGCCGGCAAAATCACACCTCTCACCAACGAACAAAGCTTGCGAAACCGACCCAGGCTGAGGAGCTGTCGCAAGTCCCACCGACTTACGGCTGTCCGCGAACGCCGAGATGCCGGCTCCCGCGGTGCCCCCCTCCCCGTTCGGCCCCGCCTCAAGGCGGGGCCCGCCCTGTCAGTTGCTGCCGGGACCTCTTCCCCCCCCGGCTCCCGATCGCCCGTGCGTGCCACCCCCTCTCCCCTGCTGCCCGTGCGAGAAGCTGAATTTTGCGACCGCAGATGGAGATGCCGTCCGCTGCTGCTGTTGTTGCTGCCGCTGTTGTCGCTGCTGCGGTACCTGGTGCTGCTGCGGCTGCTGATACTGCTGAGGCTGTTGCATCGGTGTCTGAGGCGGCGGACCTTGCATGTGGGTACCATTTTGAGCGAACGGCCCGTGCCCGTAAGAGCAGTTCTTGCGTTTGCATTGCAGCCCACGCCATGCAAAGTAGCACGCCCCAGCTGGTGTGCCGTCCTGCTCCAGGCCATCTACGAAGGACCAGACCTGCGCTGCGCCATCACTCCGGGGGCGCGCGGCTGGCGGTTGAGCACCGCCACCCTTCATCTTTCTCTTGGGTGCTTTAGCCGCCGCTGACGTCCCTCCTGGCCTCGGTACCTCCAGACCAATGTCCATCTTACCCAGAAGGCTATGGCTTCCGCGCGCGGTTAGCTCGCGCAGATGTGTAAACGCTGGAGCAGTCAAGGCCGGACACGCGCCTTCGGGAGGGGCCGAGGTGGGGAACTTCCGTTTAACGGGGGCAGCAGCGTCAAATACGCCCCCGAAAAACTCGTTGATGTCGCGGTTTGCCTCGAACAGCACCCGACGTCGCACAACTTCCTGCTTCGGAAGTAGAGAGTTGAAATGTGTGGTCATGTACTCGTTGAGAGCCGTCGCCATAGCCCGAAGCTCTACGATGAGAAACTCCCGTCTGCTCTGCGAAGCCCCTGTAGCAGCTTCTTCCTCACCCTGCTTGATGATCATGATGAGCACGTTGACGAAGGTCTGAAAATGCACCTCGGGTGCCCTCGCCACAGCAGTAGTACCAGGCTCCACTGGAGGCGTAAAAGCGTCCATGTCGATTTTTGCCATCGGGGGGGTGATCATCTCTAGCACGCGCTTGTTGGGGTCGACCACATGCCTAAGCAAGTGGGCTGATTCGCTGTCGGAGGTCGGCGGCACAAACAGACCACCTCGCAGAATGAACATAAACGACGCACCGGTATCCTGCCACAGTCTCATACTCCGTTTCGTAGAATCGGCGGAAATCGTACGTGCTTCGACGCTACCAGCATGCTCCAAGTCCCCAAACTGGTCTGCCCCACCACCCCAAAGTGGCTGACCTCTGAAAATTGCTGGGGCTGCCCCCGCTTGCCACCACTGTCCTGCTGGGAGCAGCCCTTCAGGTTGCTGCTGAAAATTTAAATTTTGCGGGAGTTGCACACCTGGAGGCATTTGCCCGGGCCCTTGGTGGTGTTGCAGCTGCTGCTGTTGCAGCTGCTGCTGCTGCTGCTGCCATGGTGCTGGAGGATGGCCCGCAGGGGGCGATGGTTGTTGCGGCTGTTGCTGACCATGCCCCGGAGGAGGACCTGGGGGAAGCGGCGGTTGTTGTCGCAGCTGTTGGAAGGGCGCCTGGCTGGAAGAAGATCGCTCACCCGGGTGAGGCTGCACTACGTCCTGACGAAGTTGCGGAGCTGGTTGCTGCTGCTGCTGCTGCTGCTGCTGCCGTTGCTGTTGTTGTTGTTGTTGTTGTTGCTGTCGCTGCTGCTGAGATAGCTGTTCATGTTGTTGGTGGTGTTGTTGCTGTTGTTGCTGTTGCTGTTGGTGTTGCTGCTGCTGCTGCTGCTGCTTCATCTGCTGCGTGAGGAGAAGTACGGCTTCCAAAAGTTGCTCGTTGGTCGTGCTGCTGGAGCCGGCACTTCCCTCTCCTGTGCCTCCACTCGAACCCCCTTCGTCGCCTTGTACCTCTCCCGAGACGCTGGTATCTCCCTCTCCTTCGGATCTGGTGGATGCCTCGTTGCCGGCCCGATTCGCTACGAACAGAGCTCGTCGCTTGCCATTGTTAGCCATCCTCTCATTAGACATCCTCCCCTTGCCAAGGACAAAACAAAAAAACGATCAAAAACCTGGCAACCTGTGTGGTACCTGCTGGACCTTTCTTAGCGCTCTGTCGGTCTTCGCGGTTGCTGATACTACCACCAGCTTCGCTGTGCCGATCAACTGATCTACACCGATTCC
>JALZUP010000432.1 GCA_023301505.1 Robiginitomaculum sp. | reverse complement strand
GGTCAAATATTGACATAGCACATTAAATACCCGCTGCCGTCTTCGCTCTCAGTTCTTTAGATGATAGTACGCACCCTCATATTCTTCCTATCTAGCTGCGCTATGAATTTGTTTGTGGTCATACGGGGTCAGGTTAGTTTTGTAAAGACCAAAGTGGCGTCGACGTGAAGGCAGCACAAAAAAATCAGAAGGGGTCAAATCTTGACAAGGTACATATGATTGTTAATCACGTAAATGATTACTATGTACTTTGTCAAGATTTGACCCCCTTCTTTCCTCTTAGTACTCCATAACCGAATATTCGCCCTAAAATTCTTTGATCGAATTTGATAATATCAATTTTGATATATAGTAAGTATGATGGAAAATAATACTACGAGAAAAGACCTGTGATCCCAGAACAATTCGCAATTGATGCCTATGCGGAAAACGACAAAATTACTCTCTTTCCAACTATCTTTGGTCGCACCAGGCACATAAAAAAGAAGGTTTGGGGGTCAAGTCTAAAATTCAGTTATTAAAGAAGGGTGTTGGGCGTTAAGTCCAGACATAAGATATAAAATTAGAAAAAATTGAGGATCTGGTTTTTCATTGCCACATATGTTGCATTGAAATACCCCATATTTTGTGTGACCCCATAATTCGTGACCCAAGGGAAGGATAAACAAGGAGTCAAGCCTATTACGGTATTTAGGGTTTATGCCATTCTATACAGATGCCAAGACCAACTCGAGTTCAATACGAAGATGCGCTCTACCATGTGATGAACCGTGGCAGGGCTCGGCAGACGATTTTTCATGGTGCGGCGAACTATTCAGCGTTTCTACAAACGCTGAATAAATGAGGCAAGGGGGTTAAGTCTTGAGAAAGTACACGAGTATATGGTTGCAACTGGGCTGGAGAAAATGTCAGGGTCTAGCAATAAATCGCTATGCTGCATTGCAAGACCACGGGTATTCACGGACATTGTAAATCAAGTTATTGTAACGCGAGAAATAGCAACGATGGAACATGAAAGAGTCACCCTTGATCCGAGTAAGCGTGGTGGAAAGCCGTGCATCCGGGGGCTGCGAATTACGGTGTATGATGTGTTATCCCAGTTGGCAGCAGGCGTTAGTCAAGCTGAAATACTTGAGGATTTCCCTGAGCTTGCCGAGCAGGATATCCTGGCTTGTCTTGCATTCGCTGCGGATCGTGAGCATCGGGTGTCTAGTATTCGGGCCGTATAACTTATATAAAATGTGTTGGGGATCAAGTCAGATTTTCAATGTTCAAGTCTAGCTTGGGTTTATGTGTTGAAAAATGTACTTGACACCCTTGGATATTCATTACAGTTTATTGGACCTAATTCCCGAAGTCAGTTCGTCGTTATTAATTATTGAAGTAGGTGAAGGTCTAGCCGAGTTCACCTGTTAAGAAGTGATAGTTATGGTGGTGCAAAAGGAACCATATTCCAGTTCAGATAGAACGTTAGGTGCTCTTCGCTGCGTTGTCTTTTTCTTACTATCGTGTTTGCTTATCGGTTGGTTAGAGAGCTACGAGATACTTAATATAAAGTCGGTAGCAGTTGAGACATTTATCTTTATAATCGTCATGATTATTGGCGATATCTCTAACAACGTTTCAGACGATCAGGCCCACGAACTCGAATGCACAGGATGGGCGAGGGTAGCATTGTTTGTAATGTTGTCTGTACTGCCAGCGTTTGCGAATCACCTAATAAATAACAACGAGAGCTCGCATATATTCTCATGCATATTCCAAATTCATCAAGGTGAGTCAGGCGACGAAATAGGAAATATAATTTTTTTTGCGTTAGCGCTAGTTGGTGTTGTTTGCGCATATGGAACAGCACGCAAACTTAGCAAAATAAAGAGAGATAAAAAATCTGGTCAAAGTACAGGTGATGCTAGCTATTCCGGAATTTCTGCTCTTGTGAGTTCTTTAGTAGCAATCGTTATGCTATCGGTATATCTGTTGATGAATCACTTGAACAGTAATACTGTTAATTGTTCAAAATCTCTACATACGACTGAAGCTTTAATTGCTTGCTTGTTCATTATTTTTTTGTATGTCATTACGGTTATGGCATTCACTCGGCATTTTTCAGTTTATGTATTGATCCCAATCATCGATAGATTACCGAATACACCCTCAAATAGTGTTGTGGCTGCTTATAACCAGCTATTGTTGCTCATTGTATTTTTATTGGTTTTAGGTTTTGCCTTTCACTATTGGGACAGTCTTGCAGTAAATCCCATTTTAATAATTATATTTGGATTGTTCGTTTGCATTGTATTTTTAAAGTTACTAAGTTTTTCAACTCACTTGAAGAGGCGTTACCCACAAATTCTACTTGTATTAATTGCCACTATTTTTGCACTATCTGTTACATACCTTGCTATGGTTTACTTGCACAGTCGAAGTAATGATGATTTAAACGAAATTCAACTTTCGCCAGAGAACATCGAATATCTGGAGCAGTTTAAAGCCAACTAGCCACTATAGACTATGGGTAAGATATACAGAGATAGGCACCAAGATGGTGCTCGGCAGATAGAGAGTCTTGGTTTGACACGATGGTCGGTGCCATTCGAGATGCGGAAAATTCTGGGGCCAGATCTTGCAATGCCACATTATGCTGCATTCCAAGATCTGACCCCGAGTTTCTTTTTCGGGGTGTGGGTCGTTGAGTTTCAGATTAGTGTGTTTTGCGCAAGTTGATACTGTATCAATTTAAAGCGGGGTCGATGGCGCAGTCAAGTCTGTGAATAGACTATCAGGGGCGTTGTTGCTGGCCTGGAATTTCAATGGCGATTTGAGATTTTCTTGGCTGAGGCATGAGAATTCCGTACATCTACAGCAAACTATCGGTAATTATGCTGCCTCAGAAAGGCTGAAATTGATGTGAAATACCACTTAATTAGTTTTTAACGATGGGTGTCTTCATAACTGTTATCTAAATGTATATTGCTCTATCTTTCGATCACATGTACCGTATGTTTACAGCTATGAAGCCGATATTAAGCAATTTCATACCGCTGAGCCAAGAGGATGATCTCCGCGAGCGTTGAGAGCTTAAGCTTCTTTAGGGCATTGCTCCGAAATACATAGGCGGTTTTGGGACTTATATGTAGCTCAACTGCAATTGTGTTGATTGAGTGTCCTTTGGCCAGATACTGGAAAACTTCGAACTCGCGATTTGTAAGTGTTCTAAGTAAATTTTCCTTGTTGCTTAACTTGTCAAGCGCTATCTGTCGACTCACGTGGTTGCTAATATATTTATCTCCTCGAACAACGACGTCGATTGTATTGGTTAACTCTTCCGGTGCACAGCGTTTCGATAGAAATGCATCGGCCCCTGAATCAAAGCTCTTGGTTATAAATGGCTCGACTTCGTTAACGCTTAGAATTATCACTTTGAGATCTGAACGAATATGCTTAAGCTTGCGGGTGGTTTTAAGCCCATCCATACCCTCCATGTTTATATCAACCACCGCTACATCTAAATCATGATGCCTGACATAATCAATTGCCGCGTGGCCATTATCGAATTTTGCAACGATGTCATTGTTTTTGTCCTCTGTTAAAAGTCGTGAAAATCCTTCTCTGACTACCTCATGGTCATCAAGCAGCATTATTTTTATTTTGTTCATGCCCGATATATTCCGTTCTGTCTGTAAGAAGTGGCACCTTAATAGTTACTTTGCAGCCACCGCTGTGTGAACCTTCAATAATCATAACGCCATTTAGCGCTAATAATCTTTCGTTCAAACCAGTAAGTCCATAGCCCTTCGGGTGGTTTACATCCATTCCAAGCCCATCGTCATCAACGATAATTGACACTTGTGAACCAACCAATTTGACATGCAATTCTATTAATTCTGGCTTACCATGCTTCACGCTATTATTGACTAGCTCCTGTATTGCCCTGTAGATGGTGATTGCATAGTTATCAGGTAAGTGATCAATGTCAGGGTCCAGAGTCAGCCGACATTCAATGCCGGTTTCAGTAAGTTTGAATAACTCCAGGCAATGCTCTATGGATACTTTTAAACCAAAAGTGTCCAGTGCTTCGGGGCGTAACCGGCCTATTAGAGAATGCATTGAGGTGTGCAGATGATCGATCAGTTGCAGTGTTTCGTTTGATACCTCGGTAGCGCTTGCATCGGTGCCTAAGCGGCTGGACATAAGTTTGGTGTTAATGCCAATTGCAGTAATTACCTGACCAAACTCGTCATGGAGTTCACGCGCTATAAATCGGTACTCTTTTTCCTGAAGATTTACTAGCTTGCCTGCCAGGCGCTGGATTTCCACTGCTTTTTGATTGATCTCCGTTGTGCGTTCAGCAGCCCGTTGCTCTAGTCCTTTACGCTCATCGGCCAGATCGAGTAATGTCTGCTCTTGTTTAATATGTGTTAGATAGCGGCGATGTGTGTGTTGTAAATAAAAGTATATGACAAGAACCGAAAGACAAAGCAGGCAAACAGCTAATGCTAGGTCCCACGCAGAGAAGCCGTTTTCGACTTCCAGTGAAAGCAGAAAGGGTTGACCGCTCTCATCTAGTTGACGTTGAAATTCCATTTTACCGGACATAACAGTATAGGCCGTAGGTTTGTCAGGGGATAATAACTCTGTTATTTCACCATTTTCTATATCGCGATAACTTAACTTGATAGCGGCATGTGGCATGTTTTGGCCCGCGGCTGAAAGTAGAGTATCCGTTTTAATCAGAATTGATACAGTTGTGCTGTCATAATATTTGCCACTGTCTGGATCGAAATCCGGTATTGTTTCTAATGCTTTATATAAGACATAACCTCTTCCACCTTCTGCCAGAGTAAATGGCCTGGTTGCTGCCTCCCGGCCAGATTTAATCGAGGTAATTAATGCCTGCTTTAAAAATGGCACGGCAAATTGATCTAACCCTAGAACCTTTTGAACCTCCGGGTTGCCAGAGTCGGCAAATAGTGTTGCGTAGTACGAAGGTACCGAAGATACTTCATGAAAAATTCTATCATTCTCATAGGAGAAGTCTTTTATTCTGAAGTTTTTATATCCTATATCGCGTTGTTGCTTTTCAAATTTGTCACGGTTGGATGCAGATACGTATTTTTGGAAACCCACAGAATAGATGTGTGGATAGGCCTGACGCATTTCCGCTGTGTATTGGCGAATAACAGGGGAGTCACCGGCAAGGCGCAGCATGGACGCGAAACCTTCTAGCACTGTTTTATTGATGCTGATTTTTTCACGCACTTCGTTAAAGGCTTGTGAGGCCTGGTCAAAGAAAATGCGCTTGTTTTCTGATAATTTCAGATGTCCGAGAGAGAATAATAATCCGGCAGTCAGTGCCAGCCAAATTGCAATATCCAGCCATACTCTTCTGGAGTTTTTGAAATACTGACCAAAATTATTTTGTGGATACACTTCTTCGGAACGAAGCATTCAAGTGACTTCCTGTCTTACAACCATTTTCTTTTTAAGTCTCACTTATTAATAACTAATACTTACGCGTTAAGGTTAGTCCAGAATTAAATGTTATGTAGTTAACAATTGTTTATATTTCACAGTTTCGAGTGTATAGGAAAAATTCCTAGTTAAATGGAGAGTACTTCCTATTGGACGTTCCACACATCTTCCGTTAGGTCATAAGAAGGGCTGTTGTCCGGTTTTCACGCTATGGATATCAGTATTTTTGTGAGTGTATAAGTGAGTAGTAGATTATGTGTGGCAAACAAGCATTAAGCGTAGTGTTACTCTTTTTAGTGATTGCTGGTTGTGACAGTGATGGAGGTGAATTAAGTGTTGACCTTGTCACAGAGCCTGTGTTGAGTTCAGGAAGCGATGCAAATTTAACTGATAACGCGGTCGTATTTCAATGGCGTGGTTCATGGGATGGTGGTAGTTCCTACCTGACGGGTGACATCGTCCAGTTCCAAGGCAGTGCCTACATAGTCATACAAGATACAGTACATGGTGTTGTTCCTACTGATAAGAATCATTGGGATATTTTTGCCGTTCAAGGTGCCCGTGGTGATCAAGGTGTAGCAGGAATAAACGGTTTACCGGGAGTGCAAGGTGATACGGGTGACCAGGGTCCTACAGGTGACGCAGGTCAACAGGGAGCAGTTGGCTTGCAGGGTCCGGCTGGCGCTCAGGGTCCGAAGGGCGACACCGGTGCAGCAGGTCCAAAAGGAGATACTGGTGAGCAAGGTGAGCAAGGTGAGCAAGGTGAGCAAGGTGAAGTTGGGTTGCAATGGCAGGGTTTATGGGTCGATGGAAGTTCCTACCTCACCGGTGACGCTGTGGAGTATGCGGGTAGTGCGTACATAGCTTTACAGGATACTGTGACTGGTGTTGTACCGACCGATTTGACTTATTGGGATGTTCTTGCCAGTCAGGGGTCCGCAGGTATAAATGGCGCATCTGGTGTACAGGGAGCAAAGGGTGATACAGGTGCACAGGGATCAAAAGGTGATATCGGGCCACAGGGATCAATTGGTGTGGCTGGTCCTCAGGGCGCAGTCGGAAGCATTGGTGCACAAGGCCGAGCGGGTGACACTGGCCCGCAAGGTATCAAAGGAGATACCGGTACACAGGGTCCAAAGGGCGACAGCGGTGCCGCAGGTTTGCAAGGTGATACTGGTGAGCAAGGTCCACAAGGAGAGGTCGGGTTGGTATGGCAGGGCTCATGGGTCAATGGAAGTTCCTACTTGGCGGGTGACGCCGTGGAGCATCAGGGCAGTGCTTATATTGCAATACTGGATACGGTCAGTGGTGTTGTACCGACCGATCTGACTTACTGGGATGTTCTTGCCAGTCAGGGGGCCACCGGTATAAATGGCGCATCTGGTGTACAGGGAGTAAAGGGCGATACTGGTGCACAAGGACCCAAAGGTGATATCGGTCCACAGGGATCAACTGGTGTGGCTGGTCCTCAGGGCGCAGTCGGAAGCATTGGTGCTCAAGGCCGAGCGGGTGACACTGGCCCGCAAGGTATCAAAGGAGATACCGGTACACAGGGTCCAAGGGGGGACATCGGTGATGTAGGTCCGCAAGGAAATGCTGGTGAGCAAGGTCCACAAGGAGATGTTGGGTTGCAATGGCAGGGCTCATGGGTCAATGGAAGTTCCTACCTGGTGGGTGATGCTGTGGAGTATCAAGGCAGTGCCTATATAGCTATACAGAATGTGATCAGTGGTGTTGTACCGAGTGATCAGAATCACTGGGA
Source organism: Robiginitomaculum sp. (assembly GCA_023301505.1). Classification (GTDB taxonomy): domain Bacteria; phylum Pseudomonadota; class Alphaproteobacteria; order Caulobacterales; family Maricaulaceae; genus Robiginitomaculum. Next base: position 585 of record JALZUP010000432.1, on the reverse strand, counting down.
AATTCTAGCCAGTCAGGGTGAACGTGGTGATCAGGGGCCGGCAGGTATAAATGGCGTAGCCGGTGTGCAGGGTGCGAAAGGCGATGCGGGCGCACAAGGACCCAAAGGCGATATCGGCCCTCAAGGACCAACTGGTGTGGCTGGCCTGCAGGGGGCAGTTGGAGATGCAGGTGCACAAGGTCCAAAGGGTGACATCGGTGCTGCCGGTCCGCAAGGGGATGCTGGTGAGCAAGGTCCACAAGGAGAGGTTGGGTTGCAATGGCAGGGGTCATGGGTCACTGGAAGTTCCTACCTGGTTGGGGATGCAGTGGAGTATCAGGGCAGTGCCTACATAGTCATACAGGATACGGTCAGTGGCGTTGTACCGACTGATCAGAATTACTGGGAAGTTCTAGCTAGTCGAGGTGAACGTGGTGATCAGGGGCCGGCAGGTATAAATGGCGTAGCCGGTGTACAGGGAGTAAAAGGCGATACGGGTGCACAAGGACCCCAAGGTGATATCGGTCCGGAGGGACCGGTTGGTGCTGCTGGTCTACAGGGGGCTGTCGGAGATGCAGGTGTACAAGGTCCTGCGGGCGGCACTGG
>JALZUP010000431.1 GCA_023301505.1 Robiginitomaculum sp. | reverse complement strand
TATAGTTATTTAAATGATTAAATAACTGTATACGGAGAAGATAGGATTGGAATAGGTTAGAGGAGAAAGCTACACCGATAGGTGTTTAGTTCAACAATGTATAAAAAACATAGGGCATTTTCGTTTAACCGAAAGTTCAGTAATTTTAATACAGTCCGCTAAATATAAAATTGGTCTTTTAATGGAAAAATAAAAGCAATATATTTATATTTAACTAATTAATAAAAATAAACATAGTGCTACTAACCTACCCTACGTTTATTATACTAGCCGTTCCATGCAATGAATTAAAGAATCTGCTCTAAGCTTTTAAATTATATATCCTATGAAGATTGAAAAAATGACACCAGAAGGTAGATTAAAGTCATTGGTGGAAATTTTTAGTTTGTTGTATGAAGAAAACAAAGCTGGAAATTATAAAGATAAATTTGAGGCGTACAATCATGTATTAACCGATATGATTATAGCTCAATCATACACCTTAATTTCACTTTATAAAAAAGGTATTGAAGTAGAAATTGAAAATGAAAAAATAAATGTATACGACACAAAATCAGGTGTTAATATCTTTAGGGGATTAGTTGAATCCTATATAACATGGAGTAATATTTATTGTGTGCCGAGTTCAAATAGTATTAAAAGAGCAAAATTTATATTATGGACGTTGGAAGGGTTGAAATCAATAAACCAATTTAGTATCAAACCAGAATTGGTTGATATTTTTGACAACTTAATTACGGATGAAAGTCAAGAAAAATTAGAATTAGAATTGAATGAGAACGACTTTTTTAAATCTTTATCATTAACAAATAAAGAAAAGTTAATAAAAAAAGACCAAAATAATTCTAAGAAAGTTAAAGCTTATCATTGGAGATTCTCTTATATTTCCGAGAAGAGAAAATTGAAAATATACTCAAATATATTGCCTTATATAAAAGATAAATTAGGTGATTTTCAACACGATTTATACAAGTTTTCGTCTTTTTATGTTCATAGTTCCTATGCTAGTGCTAATCAAACTTATTTAAATGATAAACGCTTGATTGGCACTATAAGAACTCTCAATTCTTTAATTCATCAGAATTTTAATATTTTATGTCTATGTATAAGAGACATTTTAATACAGAATAAAAATCTAATGGTTATTTTTAATGCGCAAATGGAAGCTAATAGTTTAATTAAAGTGCAGTATTATTCTACTTTAAAGTGGTTTAAACTTAAAACAGAATAGAAACACTGCATGGAACACACGATGAAGATGTCAAATGGGCTGAAACGCCCCATTCGTCACTTATTGTTTTAACGTTCAGTGCAATTAACCTATCAATAAATGTATGTAATCTTAACTAACGGGTTTTGAGTTTCATGAATTTTTAATGTAATTAAATTATTAACTATGCAGGATGCCTTAAATAAGGTAAGTATAATTAGGATGAAATATGATCTTATAGAGGATGAAAGTAAATTTAATATTTTTTCGCTTCTTAGGAATTCTGGAGATGAAGTTAATCTTCATTCAAGGTTTATTTTTGAATTGATTTCACCGGATGGTTCGCACAGAAAGAAGAATGAGTTTTTAATACTTTTACTAAGAGAATTAAATATTCAGGACTTTAAACTTGAAAATATTGTTGTAACTAGAGAGAAATGGAAAATTGATTTATTGATTAGAAATTCTTCAAAACAAGCTATTGTAATTGAAAATAAGATATGGGCAGAAGACCAACCAGATCAACTTTACAATTATTACACAAAAATGAAAAATCAAGGCTTTATAGATATAAAACTTTATTACTTAACTCCGTTTGGAGCAAGTCCTAGTGAAAAAAGTGTAAAGAAATTGCCCGAAAACATAAAGTCAAATATTGTTAATGTTTCTTATTCATTAGAAATTCTAGAATGGCTTGATGCGTCCATCGGTAAATGTGCTTCAAACCCGATAATAAGAGAAAACTTAATCCAATACAAGAATCTGATAAATAACCTTACAGGTCAATCAACGAATAAAAATATGAAAGATGATATAATTGAATTATTAGCAAAGGGAGAAAATATTTTAGATGCCCAGAAAATAGCTTCAAATTGGGTGCATGTAAATTGGCACGCTGAATGGCTTTTCTGGGAAGACTTAGAGAAGGAGTTAAAAAAGAAGTATAAAATAGTAGAGGTTAATAGATATTCTCGTGACTTATTAAATTCAGTCTATTATAAATCTCGAAATAGAAATCTTTGGTATGGGGTAATGTGTGAACTTAAAATGGTCGGCGAATATGGAGTTTGCCTTTATGTTGAACGTGGATTTGGAAATTTATACTATGGAATAACGATTACAAAAGAAGGTAAACGAAATACTATTTTTAAGAAAAATAATGAAAGCTATTCTAAAGAAGTCGAGCAGATTAGTGAAAATACTAATGAATGGTGGTTAGGATACAGAGAGTTTGATACTAAAATTAATTTTACATCTTTTAATGATAAAAATACACTTAAGTTATTGAATGAAGAACACAGAAGACTTATTGTAGGGAAACTATTAGAAGAGCTTGAAAATTATATACAAGAGTTCAACGAAATAAAACTGCACTGAACAAGTGATATGAGATCAGACCTGCTATCGCTTCGACCGCCATATACACTTGATACGTTATAGCCAATCTAAGAAATGAAAATATTAAGCATAGTTTTAGTTCTCTTATCTATTTTTCTTGTACGGAAAATAGTTCTAAAAAAGACACTAAACATATGAACGAAGAAATTTACGGTATTGATAAAAATCATGCTCATAAGAGAGCAGTTGA
>JALZUP010000430.1 GCA_023301505.1 Robiginitomaculum sp. | reverse complement strand
ACCACCCTAACTTAGAAAAGTCAATGTCAGAGTTTTGCATGTCGGCTAATGGTGACACCCATTCAATGATCTTCATCTTACTTTATTCGCGATGTCAGCAAAGGACGCTGATGTGCCCACAGCAATCATTTATCTATTAATTAGCACTTATGTTCAGGCGCAGCATCACAAGAAAGCGGACAGTCAGAACAACACATCTGCCTTTTATTAGCTACGTGCAAAGACAGTGCTTCATATTTACAAGAAATTTGGTTCTATCTACTGTTAGGGCAACATACAGTTCGAGTTGTGTACGTTGACTACTTAGGTATCTCACGTAAAGTAGATGATCGTTGTTTTCAGACTGACGTTGATCTATTTACACTTTTAGTAATCAATGCGTATTCTGATACCGGTGTTCAGAAGCTTAAGAGGCTAACGACGTGGTGCGCGGTAGTTATGTGCCCCGTGGTAGATCACCAGTACTTGGCGTAATCGACACGTTGTCTGAGCTTGATTCAAGCGCTCCGCTGATAATTTTTATTAGTGTTGATTTACCGTAACCGGTGGCACCAATTAAACCGTTGCGATTACTGTTGTCGAATCTAGCTGACATATTCTCAAGCAATAGCTCAGCGCCAAATTGTATAATGATGTTTGCTTTAGAGATTAAAAGGGTAGCCCAGACGAAGATGGGGCAGGGGCGCTCAGTCACAGACTAGTTGTTTTTGAAGAACGTGTATGATGTCAAAACATCGCAACTCAATTTTGAATCCTCAGACTAATGGGGTTGGGGGGGAGCTACCGGAGCGGAACTCACAAGACCTGAAAGAAATGAATTTGGCGCATCGGAGGTTGGACAAGGCTAGATTGCCTGTCGTATAACGTAACAACCCTCTGGCCAAGAGCTAGCGTGCTGATGAAGCGTTTTTTAACAGGCACGTTTGGCGTGCAATCGCCAGCGTGTAAGTAGAGAACAAGCATGGGTAGTGATGGGTGGCTGGTGATGGACCGAATTCGTGTAGACTATACAGGCCTGATTGCAGAGAGACTGGGGCTACGATTTTGAATGACACCGCCTGACAGCTTGATGAGAAAACCTGTCAGCGCCAGTGAGAGACTAACAAGCTTAGCGGGTGCATTAGTTGATCTGAGGTCAAAGGGCGAATGCACCTTTCTCTTCTTTGACTGAGCTTACGTCGACTGGCTACTGGCATGAATGAAGTTTACTTTGGAAGCTACTAAATATGATCAGACTGTTACTATTTATTCTTTTTGGGTTGGCGCTGTATTTTCTTGTTTATCGTCTCTTTGGAAACAAATCCAACGACTCTGCCAAAAGCAACGAGGCTGGCGGCGGAGATAGTGAACCATCAGATGGCCCTGTCGATGTTCGACTGACGGGCAATTTACAATCCACAGCGGTGTTGGATTCTATTGGCTCGTTACCCGTTTGGTTTAATTACGAACCCGATGAACAGAGCCCGGCGATTTATGAGAATACCTTTTGGGAAATAGAACCGAGCGGTGAATACCTTTATTACCTGGCCGGTGACTATGACAAAAACCAGAATGGGTATTTAAATTACACCTCACCTTCCACAGCCTTTAGTGTTTACGCGACGCTTGAAGCTGACGTCATAGACATAGATAAGCGCGATCTTGGCTACGAGCAAATAGCGGCAGAGCAAAGTCCGGTGGATATCGATGATCTTCTGGCAGGTTCCATTGGGGACGTGATCCATCGATTTACCCCACAGCTCGAATCGAACCCCGAAGACACACAATTTATTTCGTTTATGCATCTGTTGCCTGAAGGTGCTTACGGCAACGCCCGATTAGCTGTCGGCAAGAACTGGGTAAACAATCAAGGGTTGATGCTTTCACTTGCTTATGAAGAATTTCGCGATCCTGCAGCGGCAGATGAGAAAGTGCGTGGTATTTTTATTCATGCGCATTGCATAAATTTGGAGCAACCACTGAATGCGATTGTGGCGCATTTTATCGAATTGGTTGGTCGTTACAAAGCTATGCCTTATTCTATGTTGCGCGGTGCAACGCGATATTAATTCACTGAATTACAGCGAGCGACAGGATGGCCAACCGAAGTTATCTTTATGCCTGCAACGAAGTGCCGGTCATCAATGACACGCCGGAAAATAATATCACAGGGTTGTCTGAGTGCAATTATGCTATCCCTTTGGCGTACAAAATTCTGTTGTCCGGAAATCCCAAGATCTGCCAGTCCCGTATCTGGAATACAACTGCGAAGATCGCTATTGTCGGTGAGTTTGAGCCAGGTCTGCGTCGTCTGACAGAGTTTTTGCAAAGACTTGAACTTGCTGAATTAAAACCGCAAATTAATACAACGCTCGACTTCCTGAACAGTCCGGAAAACAAAGCCGGTTATTTCTTACTTGAGTGTGGTGAACTATTTGATATGCATGGCGTTGAGCCTGAAAAGCAGAACATATTACTGTTAAAGAAGATCAAAGCGGTGAGCAACTCTGTAGAGCAGGCAGTCATAGCCATTAATGCCCGGCCGACACTTCTTGCAGAAAAACGGTTTGAAATATCTTCAGCTAAGGCTGCATCTGCATCGGAAGAGACGTTGCGGGTGGGAACCGAGCTCGGTTTAAACAACTGGAGCAATAATCTGTACTTTGATTTTTCCATATCTTAGGTAGGCCCGTAGTCGGACAGCCACCTAGGGGCCTGTCCGGGAACTAGGGTCGTTGCGAGGGCGTGAGATTTTGAGTCAGGTATTTCGATCGATAGAGGCGAATAGTCATTCTTCTTTAACGAAATCGATCGTAATAGCTCGCTAAAAGACCGCGATCGCAGTAGATCATAGTTCTCGGACAGGCTCTTAGGTCGTAAGCGAAAATCAATGGACCCTGTGTCCAGAGTTGACCGCTAGCTTTCTAAGGGGTTGAGGGTTGTACCTGTTAGATGGCTCTACCGGTTGTTAGCTTTAGTCCAACGGATCAGTGTGATATTTTCTTGCGACCTGTCTCAAATTTCCCTGACATCTTGCCCGCTAGTATGGTTCGGCATACAGTTCGTACCCTTGCAATGCCATTGAGTATGCTGACTCAGCTACATCGTTTTCCTGC
>JALZUP010000429.1 GCA_023301505.1 Robiginitomaculum sp. | reverse complement strand
GGAAAAGTGGTGCGATCGAGGGCGGTAAAAAAACAGCGCCCAAGGAGCTAACAGATTTGATCGTTGTTGCCCGTTTGTGTTTCATGACGGGCTACCCGGTTGCGGATAACCCTTTTTCTGTTTAGCGCGCTGTCCAGCTCATTAACTACCCGGGCTTTAGGTGATAAGGGTCAGCAATCGTGATGTAGAGTTTGTACAGGCTGTAAATACCAATCAGGTAGGCAATAGCTGGTCCCGGTATGACATCAGCTACGGCGAGTATCGCGGCAAATATGGCCGATGCAATCGTTAAAAGCTCGATGCCGAGTTGCAGTGTGTCTGTGACAATACTCGTAAAAGTAGTGGTGCTGCGATTTCTGAGAATACCTACCTGCTGTAGGTACTCTTCTCGTTGGTTGGCATCAACCCGGTCAGATTTCGGTGTCACCGTTATCTTGCTGTGCACGATGTTATCAATGGCCTCGATCGTTTCTCTGTAGTGAAACCATTGATTGTCGCAGTCGAACTTGTCTTTCTGACTCGCTGGTTTGTTGGGATGTTTTATATAGATTTCCTGTTGCAATTCACCGTCGACGAATAGCTGTTCCGGTGTTTTAGCGGTACTTGATATTTCAAAATTTTGGTAGAACGGAATGCCGAGAATAAGGTAGCCGTCATTGATGTTCAACAGGGAAGTCTCTATAAGATACGACTCTTCAGTCGTCAGGTGATTGTTTGGTAAATCATCATTGACAATGTGCATGCTTTTTAATGGTGTCAACTTGGCTTCCAGCTGATCCGCCAGGTTTTCATGATACGACTGTTGTATCGAACCCAATTCATCGGCACTGAAGTACTGGCGTATGTTGTCTGCACGGGCGCCAAAGTACTCGCGTCGGTAGGTGACCACTGGCTTGGCGTGATCAGTTCGGCTCAAATCAAAGCGCTGCATCAATTTATAGACCACGCAATCTGTAGAGTAGGGGACTTCCGTTAGTGCGCCACCGTGTGGTTTAAGAAGCAGTGCAGACTTGTACGGCAGTTGTGCCATGGTGGCGAGCAACCCCCCCTGTTTTTGAATCGTTGCATCAACAAAGTATGACGTTCCCTGCCATATAAAGTGCACGATCATATGATCAAATAGGAACGGTGACGGGGTGACCGTATTGATGGCGTCACGCAACCCGGTGTCTACCAGTGCCAGATCAGCGTCGATCCCCATCGCGTTGAGCACGCTCAGCAACAGCGTGGATTTATCCTTACAATCACCGGTGCGTTTTTTTAATGTTTGCGAAGGCCGCTTTGGTGTATGCGAGAAAATACCGCTGCTCTCGCTTCTATAGCGAATATTGTCTTGTATGAAACGGATGTTGCTGATCAACGTTTCTTCTGTGACGTTGTTGAGTTCAAGGTCTGCAAGATCTACGGGGTCGAAAATTCCCGCCTGTTGATAACACTGGTACAGATGGGCCGAGACGTCGCTCCAGTTGGTCTCGGTTGATGTACACAGGTAAGGCGGCCAGTACTCTGCCGGCAGATTTCCGGTATCACTTGTTCTTGGTAAATCCGTCCACTCTTTTTCGTACTCGGTGCTTGGGGCGATCGTTGTGAGTTCGTTGGTATCGTTCGCAGAATCAAGGTGCTGCACTATGAGGTTCGCGTCAGCGTTGTTCATCACTCGAATAATCTGACGCGCAACAGGGCGGCTGTATTCCAACGAACGTCCTTCCCGAATAAAATGTCCGTTCAATGGATGTTCGGCTTTTAGATCGTGGCGTGTTGTTTCAATATCGACAATATCCCCGGTGCGCAAGTCATCGATAATAAATTCGATGGTAAGTACATTCGAAGAGACGTGTCTCTCAAGCTGCAGCTCTCTTTGCATGCAGCGAATATTGTCAGCATCGAGGCAATCAATGGGTTGGTCTTCCCGATAGATAACACAGCGATGAAATGAAATCGACTGTGATTCGGGCCGAACTGAATAGAGAAACTGCGACATATCCTCAATACACGAGGCGTCGTTTACCTGATAGCACATGCGCTGGTAAGAGTGGTTTCCCGCTTCATCTACCATCGTTTGATAATCGAGAAGCAGATATCGATGTGGTGAGGTGAGTTCGTCCGCATCTGGCTCGGGTCTGGGTCGTTGGGTTACCCAATCCGGTTGAGCACAAAGCTGGTACGGATTATTCTGGTGTTGTTCCTGGACTTTGGAAAGCATCCTTTTGCACCTTATTTTTTACTACGAGGCTTTTTCGCCCCCCCGGGGGTAACGACAAAATAGATAAAAACGTTACTGGCCAGAGTTGAATTGCATCACAGGATGTCCGGTCGCCTAGCACGAGACATTCTGTCGAAAACCTGATTATGTGTTGTAACGCTCAGCCCGGACAGCTGCCTGGTGCGGGACGGGCCCGGACTGTCATCGTCATGCTGAAATCCAGTACCACAAAATTCATGAGTGGTCGTTGCCACTATGTCGAGTCCTATTTGATGGGGCAGCACCGGGTGTCTGCGCTGTCTGATATCAGCCTGACTGCAGAGCAGGGTTAATTTGTACCGATACAAAAATGTTGGGATACTCCCTCTTACTGTCTTGTGTTTCATCAACCCACATGCTGAGGGTATGAACGGATGGCGCAGATTGCTCCCTTAGCGAGTAGACACCTTAGTCACTGTCCGACGGCAGCAATGGCACATTCCTGCCGGTCGGTGCACAAGACGTAGTCACCGGTACGCTTGTGTCGACTCACAAGTCATATGATGGGGTCGTCGCTTTTAGCCTTGTTTTTCGGCTAAGGTCATCTGTGCAGTTTGCGAAGTAATTCCCTTAACCTTAATTAAATCGGATATAATGCTATCCACTCATGAATGAAGCTGACGGATATGGTAGGCAATAAACACAGTGATAGGTATCATATTTCCTACGCTGATAAACGCACAACAATCACAGTGGATACCATGTTATCCGAATTACTGGCCATTAAACTCAAACAAATACCTGAAACAGCTGAAGCTCATGCGGCCGTGCGGGGTTGGCTACAGGAAACGTTGATTAGGAACATGGGGGACTACAGCGCCCCAGGTATGGCCAGTCATTTTGCAAGGCGCTACCTCATTGAGTTTATCGCTGATAAGCGCTTAATCGGAAAATGGCATGATTGGCAAGGTGGATAGAATAATAACGATTCGATTCCTTGTTGCTCGCGTCATGGTGATTATCGACTC
>JALZUP010000428.1 GCA_023301505.1 Robiginitomaculum sp. | reverse complement strand
GGAGTTGAACCTCCGACCTCACGCTTATCAGGCGTGCGCTCTAACCACCTGAGCTACTGACCCTTCGCAAGTGGAAGAAGCCTTTTAGCAGCGCGGGGCAAAATGTCAAACCGTTATTGTTCTTTATTGACTCCCTTTGTGCCTGTGCTACCAATCTGGGCAAGAGAAATAGAGTCATTATAGGGAGAAAACTCATGACCGTTACACCACGCGTAAAAGAAATATTAGGTTGGTACGAAAGCGATAATCCAGGCACAAAGGCATCTATTGCACGTTTGCTTACGCACGGTGCGCTAGCTGGAACGGGCAAAATGGTGGTTTACCCTGTTGATCAAGGCTTTGAACATGGCCCAGCACGCAGCTTTGCCGCCAACCCCGCCGCTTATGACCCGCATTATCACTTCCGTTTAGCGGTAGAGTCTGGTTGCGCGGGTTATGCTTCGGTTCTCGGCATGTTAGAATCTGGCGCCGATAGCTTCGCTGGGCAAATTCCACTTGTGCTTAAAATGAATAGCGCAAATTCGCTTTACCCAGGTGGCGAAGATTATCAACCAAACCAAGCTGTTACCGCCTCTATTGAAGATGCTTTGCGCCTTGGTTGTACTGCAATTGGCTTCACCATTTACCCTGGGTCGGGCAACAGCTTTGACCAATTTGAAGAAATTCGCGATTTAATTGCGGAAGCAAAATCAGTTGGCTTGGCTTCTATTGTTTGGTCATACCCACGCGGTGGTTTCCTAAAAAGCGCTGATGAAACGGCGGTTGATATCTGCACTTATGGCGCACATATGGCATCGTTACTTGGCGCGCACATTATTAAAGTGAAACTTCCATCTGACCACCTAGGTTTGCCAGCAGCGAAAAAGGTTTATGAAGATGAGAAAATTGAAATTGCAACGATGGCAGCTCGCGTAAAGCACATTAAGGAAGCTACTTTGGGTGGCCGCCGTTTGGTTATCTTCTCTGGCGGTAGCGCTAAGGGCGATGATGCGGTTTATGATGATGTTCAAGCAATTGCTGATGGTGGCGGTGATGGTTCAATTATTGGCCGTAACATTTTCCAACGCCCAGAAGCAGAAGCAAAGCAAATGCTTGCTAAAATTATGACTATTTTAAAGGGCTAATTCGCTCTTTTTGTCGCCATCCAGCCATTAGGGTTGGATGGCGATAATTTCACGACCATTCATATTAGCAGCATAAGGAACTTGGGTTGAAAGCTCACCATCCTGCGCATAGCGAGTGGTTACTTGCTGGCTATATTGTTCCAGCATCTGCCTAATATGTGTATCTCCATAAGCAGCGCGCTCGCGCAAGTGGCGCAAGGCGGATTCATTCGCAAAAGTGGCTGCCACTTCTTTTTGCGTGCTTACGCCGTGAAATTGGCGTTGAATATTTTGATAAAGCCGCATCGATAAAAGCGCATCCCAAATAGGCTCGCGCCGCTGGGTAAACTGGCTAGTTTTACTTAAATGTAACTTCTGGCTTAAACGATCACTCGCATTATCCAACCATTGCAGTGCATCGTCAGCATTAATGGGAATTGCGGTTAACTTCTCGCGCTTCTGAAAAAGCGCTTCATGTACAGGTTGCATCACTTTGCTGCGCAACAGGCTTTGCCATGCCATTGCACGAGCTATTATCATATCAGGATGATTTGCCGAAATTTCGAAAGGCAGTTTCTCAGTTTTGTTAGAATCCACCCATAATCCGTAATGGTGGTTTGAGGCATCGGCTCTTTCAGTAATAGTAATGCCCAACGCCGCTGCTTTTTCACATAAAAGCGCAGGAATCGGGCTATCTTCCATCGCAAATTCCTTCCAACCTGCAGCAGTCATTAGGCGTAGCGCCCGTGGTAGCTTCACCTTATTAGCGGCCAGCATATCACCAAAAGCAAGCGCCTTTAAAAGCCCCAAACGCGCATGATGACGGGTAGTCTTCCCCCAATGCCCAACTGAGAAATGCGCAGAAAAACGAGTTTCCTCTGCGGTTTCCTCTGACGGCAAATGCGGGCTGGTGTTAATGCTCATCACCGCTGCAATAGCACCATCAGCAATGAGCGAGGCATGCGTGGAGTGAATTTCCCAATGATAACGCTGCTCTAAATGCTTAATAAACGACTTGGTAAAAGAGGGGTTTTCTTCAAAACGAGAAATAATTTCGTCTTTTAGCTGACGCCAATTTTCAATATTTTGTTTTAACCATATTTGCGATTGCTCATCTGAGAAGTCCGCATCTTGCGCTGCATCTTGCAGTTTTGGAATAGACATTTGCACTAAAATAGTCGCCAAATCTGCGGGCTCACGCAACCGCCCTTCACGCATCCGCAAACGTATTTCTTGCGCTGGGATTCGATACTCCTGACCTTTTTGCGAGGCTAAGTGCATCGCTAATGGGAAACGCTTTTGCGCCGAGAATGCTGCGATAGCTTCACTACGCAAAGCATGGTCAGCAATATCCATCGCCTTTAATACTTCCGACCCTGCCATGCGAGAATTTTCTTCTATCCGCCCGAGCAATAACTGCTCCGCCAGCGCTTCATCTCCAGATTGCTTTTGCAATGCCTGAGTTTTATTCACCTGCCGTGCAACCTCTTCCAGCTCAGCATAGCGATAGGGCAAACGGCGGGTAGATTGCCCCAGCTGCTGCGTGAGCTTGTGGCTAATAACCGTAAGTTCAGCAAGATTATACTTTGGCACTAAATCACGCAGGCTTTCTAATAGATATTTTTGCAGTTTCTCACTGCATAGCTTGCGGCTAGAAGCCCGAGCTTCTAATTGCAGCCGCCCCAACCACCCAACAGATTTTGCACCTGCATAGGGGTTTTGCCTTTCAGGATGCACGCGCAATTTAGAAAAATAGTCTTTCACTAAATTTTGCGAAAGCTTTGGCACTGCTTCGCTTATACGCAATGAAAGCTCAGCCACTTGCTCCGCTAACCAATGTTCCATTCGTTGGTTTGCAATGTCAGGATAGCGCCGAATAGGCGAGGTATTATGACCGTAAGCATATTCACCCAATGCCGCATGGGGTTTACGACGGGCAGAATATTGCGCTCTCTCAAGCACAAAATGAATGTCAGATTCATGCGCTTCCATCAAAGCCTGCCTTGCATCTTCTGCTTCACTCAAGCTATCGTAAAACTTATCAGATACACTCTCACCCTGCAATTTCATCTGATGAGTTCTAAATAAATAAGGCAAACCACATGCGGCAAAATATTGCGCAGTTGTGCGGTTAGCCAGCAAAGCTGTCTCTTCCACCATCTTGCTTGCAGCCCCTTGAGAGGGAGAAACTTTCTGCAGCCTCCCCTCCTCAGTAATATGTTGAAAAGCCCCCGTCGTTTCAAACTCAGCGGGTAAAAAGCCTTCTGTACCCTTACGACGAATTTGCTTTAACAGCTTGCTATAGCCTGCCCATTTCGCATAACGCCCTGCCGGCTTGCGTTCAATTGCTTGCGCTACTTGCTGGTAATTCACAATTTCGGGATGGATAAGGCTCGGAAATTTCTCCACTCGCTCCACCGTTTGTGTAGCTAGGTTAATCACCACCCGTGTTGTCATAGCCGCGCGAATGCTCTTATCAGATAAACTCAGCACTCCATTTCCCTGCACTTCATCATCTTGACTCAAACGAAATGGCAACATTGGCAGTTCAACCGCTTTCTCAGAATAGGTAGATTCAGTAACGGATAATGCATATGCTTCTAGCTCACTATTTTTACTGATAAAACTCGCCACATCAGCAATGGAAATATCCAC